>CBHRAM010000171.1:0-7353 GCA_966076165.1 uncultured Chitinophagaceae bacterium | reverse complement strand
CCGGATCCCATGCCCAGTAACCACCAAATGATAAACTCTCATAAGCCCAGGCAGCACCCATCATAACACCCAATCCCAATACTGCCGCTGAGAAAGAGGCCCATGGTAAAGCAGGTTTGGTCCAGCTATGGTCTTTCTTCATCAGCCCTGCAAACGCATAGGCAAAAGGAACAATGGTGGATGCAAACCCTAAGAACAATACAGGCGGATGTATCACCATCCAGTAATTCTGTAAGAGCACATTCAATCCGGTTCCATCTTTCAGCAGTGTAAGGTAATCCTGTCGCAGGGCACCGGTATTGATATCTTTAAAGATCGGTGCCATATCAAAGAATCCCTCTGTTCTCGAGAGGATAAATGGCCCGATACCGATCTTCACATCAAATACATAGATTCCAAGCAACATGGTTGCCAGACAGAACTGTGCAAAGCTGATCACCGTCATTACCCCTGCCTCCCATTCTTTGGCTTTCCAGATCAGGATCCATCCCAATACACAATGCCAGAAACTCCATAACATAAAGCTTCCTTCCATCCCTTCCCAGAAACAGGCAAACAGGTATTCGGTCTGTAAACTTTTATCGCTGTGTGTGAATACGTATTTGTATTCAAACATGTGATTTGAGATCAGGTAATACAGGATGGCGAACCCTAACACCACACAAACTGATTCAATCATAAAAGCCACCCTTGCCAAACGGATCCAGGATGCCTGGTCGGGAGAAACCTGTAAACGGCTCGCCTTAAAATAAGCGATCGTGGCAACCAGGGATGCGATCAAAGAAAGTACGCCTAAAAAATGTCCGATTTGTCCGGGAAGTAAATGTTCGCCTATATAATTCATGTAGATGGATTCAGTAAATAAATGCGGCTTGCTAACGCGGTACAGGAAGAAATACCCGCTTACCTAAGAAGTTGTCTGTTGCAGATTCTTCTGAGCGGCTTTGGGATCATCCTTGTATTTGGATGGGCATTTTAACAGAATATCCTTGCACTCAAAATGATCGCCCTGCACCCTGCCCTTTAATACCAGGCGCTCGCTTTTTTCCATATCGGTGGGCTTATTGTTATGATAGATCACTTTGATATTGTTACCAAGAGAATCCACAGCCGTAAAACTCACATAATTAGGGTTCTTAACTGCATCATATTCAAGGGGTTGTCCCTTATCCATTTTTACGATCAGGTTCACGAATTTTCCTTCCTTCTGGCGGGCAGAGGCGATGGTTTCGTAGGTGGTCAGATCCCCTGTATAACTGATCAACACCACAATAGCGGCTGCAATACATACCAAAAGGATAATATGGGTCTTCTTCATTTCTTGATTTTTTCACTGCAAAAGTAGCCCAAAAACAACATTTCAATGGAAGTTTATAGCATAGATTAACAGTTTGACAAAGTTCAAAGCCCCAAGCTCCCAACTTTGCTATAAATTTGCGCCCGTTGCATTTCAAGCAATCTTTATGTCTGATCTATCACAGTTCGATGCTAATGCCGTAGGCAACCCCAACAATAATATTTTTGGCCTGCCTTTTTCCGAAGATGAAGCCCGTTTAGTGATCCTTCCTATCCCCTGGGAAGTAACCGTAAGCTATGGTGCCAGCACTTCACGCGCTGCAGAGCATGTGTACAAAGCCAGCAAACAGGTAGACATCCTGGATACCGATGGCGAACACGGCTGGAAACAGGGATTTTTTATGAAGGAAGTAGACAGGCGCATCCTCATGAAAAGTGATTATCTCCGCAAAGAAGCTGAATTATACATTGACTATATCTCTAAAGGCGAAGCCGTAGAAAAGAATAAATTCATGTGCAAAAGCCTGAAAGAGATCAATGAAGGCAGCATCATGCTCAACCAATGGGTATATGAGCAAAGCAAAGACCTGCTGGACAAAGGCAAACTGGTAGGCATTCTGGGTGGCGATCACAGTACCCCGCTTGGTTACCTGAAAGCACTCAGCGAAAAACATGGTGCTTTTGGTATTCTGCAGATCGATGCCCACTGCGACCTGCGCAAGAGTTATGAGTATTTCAAATATTCGCATGCTTCCGTGATGTATAATGCCTTGAACGAAATTCCGCAACTGGAGAAACTGGTGCAGGTGGGTGTCAGGGATTATTGTGAGGAAGAATGGGACTATATATGCAACAGCAATTTCCGTGTGATCACTTATCTGGATAAATCCATTAAAGAAAGGGCTTACGAAGGGGAAACCTGGAAACAGATCACCGATGAGATCGTGAATCATTTACCACATAAAGTGTATATCAGTTTTGATATTGACGGATTGGACAGGAAACTTTGTCCAAATACCGGCACACCGGTGCCGGGTGGTTTTGAAATAGAAGAAATGGCTTACCTGATCAAAAAGATCAGCGACAGTGGCCGTGAACTAATTGGTTTCGACCTGGTGGAGATAGGGATCGGCCAGACCGACTGGGACAGCAACGTGGGAGCCCGTACCTTATGGCGTTTGTGTAACCTGATGGTGAATAATCATTCATAACCCCGATACATGAAAGTTTACGATTACATTATTGTATTAAAGAGGCCAAGCTATGTGCTGGTAGACCTGATCAGCCGTTTGATGCTCCTGATATCGATCGCTGTATTCGGTTACTTTATTTCTTTTACATCGGGTTTTGGATTTAACCGGGTAACTGTTATGCTGATCCTGCTGATCACAGGTATCGTTGGCTGGTGGCTTTTCTCGTATCAAAAAGAAAAAAAAGGAGAAATGCCTTTTTACCGTTTGGGTTTATTGATGGCTGCCATTGGCTGGGCCATTATTTCAGGGCCAAGCTGGATGACGATCTTGTATTTTCTTGCCGTTATATCAGAAAAACAGGTAAAATTTCCCCAGGAGATCGCATTTGACAGTGAAGGCGCGGTGGTAAACTCACTCCCAAAAAAGATCTATCCCTGGGCTGCCATCAGCAATGTTGTTTTGAAAGACGGGATACTTACCCTTGACCTTAAGAACAATAAACTCATACAGAAACCGATCGAATCCTATACTTCTGCCAAAGAAGAGCAGGAATTTAACGAGTTTTGTCTTTCGAAGCTGAACGCATAGCATAATGCATAACGCTGAAGGCTTAACGCTAAACGCTTTTTTACATTTATACAATGGCAATACAACAATCACCCTTTCTGCTGTATTCGGATGGTAAGGGAAATATTTTTGAAGATACCAGTTTATATACTGCCGGTCGCGCGGGATGGGATGCATTTCCTGTGCCCACTGAAGAATGGATCGAACTGCCTGAAGGCGGTAATTTATATGAACTGCCGGGCCGCAGAGGAATTGGGATTGATGTGGTTACTGGCGAAATGCGTTTATGCGAAAAAGGCTGGGCCGTTGCGGCATTTATTCCGCCGGCACATACCGGTTTATATATCGCAGCTTTTGAAACCTTACCGGATGCACCTACCCTTCCTTTATTCTGTTATACAGCTGTAGGCTGGATCGATGGCGTTAACTATGTTCCTGCCGTACGTATTGAAAAAGATATCCGCCAGGAATGTGCAGGATATGATGATGATAAGATCAAAGAAGGTGCCGATCATTTACTGAAAGCCTATCCGGAGAACCGGTTAGTGAAGCATTTGATGGAGAATTGCTGCATGACGTATAACTGTCCGGCAGCCAGAAATTTTTCTTTGGGCAGATGGGAATGTCCGGTACCTACCTCCCCTGCCTGTAATGCAAACTGTATCGGTTGTATCTCATTTCAACCGGAGGAAGAAACGATTGTATCTACACAGGACAGGCTTACTTTCAAACCATTGGCAGAAGAAATAGTAGAGTTCACCGTTCCGCATTTACTGAATGCCCCTTTCCCGATCATCAGTTTTGGACAGGGATGTGAAGGTGAACCTTTGTTGATGTGGGAAACCATCCGTGAATCCATTATCGAGATCCGTAAACACACAGATAAGGGCAATATCAATATCAACACCAACGGTTCCAAACCCGATGCCGTAAAAGCCTTATGTGAAGCGGGTTTGAACAGTATCCGTGTGAGCACCAACTCTGCCAGAAAACATATTTACGAACCATATTACCGTCCGAACAATTATCAGTTTGAAGATATCATCGAAAGCCTGAAAGTTGTACGCAGTTATGGTGGATGGGCCAGTATCAATTATTTTGTATTTCCGGGCATGACGGACAGTGTGGAAGAATATGAAGCCTTACGCAAACTTATCAAGGATACAGACCTGAGCATGATCCAATGGCGTAATTTCAATATCGACCCCGATTGGTACATGGGCAAGATCGGTGTAAATGAGACCGGTGAAATGCTGGGCGTGAAACAATTGATGGAACTGATACAGGAAGAATTTCCGAAACTGAAATTTGGCTATTTTAACCCATCAATGGAAAGGATCAAGGGGGATTATGAGCATCATTTCGCGGGTGGGGAATTGTATAAATAGTTAACCAATAAAAAATTATTTCACGCAAAGGCGCATAGGCGCGAAATAAAAACTGCGCCTCTGCGCCTTTGCGTGAAAATATAAGCATGCTAGCAACCCACCCTAAAAAAGACACTTACCTCGGCATATTACTCGCTGTTCTGGCAACGATCATCTGGTCGGGCAACTTTATTATTTCAAGGGGGGTGAACCAGGTGATCGGCCCCGTAAGCCTGGCTTTTTATCGCTGGATCACTGCTACGGTTATTATAGCCCCCTTTGCCTGGAAGAAATTCAAAGTTGAAAAAGCGATCATTCTTCCCAAACTCAAATACCTCGGCTGGGTGGCATTAACGGGTATTGCCCTGTTCAATACCTTTGTATATGTAGCCGGACATTATACCACTGCCATCAACCTCGCATTGATCGGTACAACTTCCTCTCCCATTTTTGCCACCATTATGGCGGTGATCTTTTTGAAAGAAAAACTGAGCGTATTTCGTATTGCGGGCATCCTGATCTGTATCACAGGAATTGTGGTGTTGATCTCAAAAGGAAGTTTAGCCGTACTGGCATCCTTCCATTTTTCAAAAGGGGATCTTTGGGTAATGGCGGGCGCATTGGCTTTCGCGATCTATAATATTCTGGTACGTAAAAAGCCTCAGAATATCTCCGCATTGAATTTTCTGTTTGTGATCTTTGCAATGGGTACGATCATGTTATTTCCTTTCTACCTGATCGAATTGTTTGCCGGAAAGCCTACGCAATGGAGCTGGCCCTTACTCAGTGCGATCCTATACCTCGGCGCTGGAACTTCTGTGCTGGCATTTCTTTGCTGGAATATCGCTTTACATAAACTGGGTGCGGGAAGAACGGTTTTGTTCGGGAACCTGATTCCCATTTTCAGCACTTTTGAAGCGGTTATTTTTTTAGGAGAACAGATCACCACCATCCATCTGGTCAGCGGTACTTTGGTCATAGCAGGATTGGTGCTGGCAAACACACATATTAAGCGTAAAGCCACGGAATAGTTTCTATACTTATCTTGCAGCATCCATGACTACATTTACCCTTGTACTACTTTGCCTCTTTGCCTTCAGTGCCGGATTTGTAGATGCGATTGTGGGTGGTGGTGGATTGATACAAACACCGGCTTCACTTATTTTATTACCCCAATTACCCGTGGCTACAGTGATCGGTTCTTTAAAGATCCCATCCTTTTCAGGAACAGCTTTTGCAACAGTTCAATACCTGAAAAACGTGAAAGTTAACTGGCGCCTCGCCGGCATTATGTGCGTTACCGCTTTTATTGCGGCATTTGCAGGCTCTGAAGTGCTTACCCTGGTGAGTAACCGTTTCATGAAGCCTATCATTTTTATTGTATTGATCATAGTGGCTGTTTACACCTACTCGAAAAAGAATTTTGGTCAGCATACGCATAAAGCACATTCCGCCAAAACAGAAATGGGGTATGCGTTATTGATCAGTATCAGTATTGGTTTTTACGATGGTTTTATCGGCCCGGGTGCGGGAAGCTTCCTGGTACTGGCTTTTATCACTTTATTAGGATTTGATTTCTTGCATGCCAGCGCCAATGCCAAACTCATCAATCTCTCCACCAACATGGGTTCTATTATTTTGTTTTTGTTAAAAGGCAGTATTCTCTGGAGTATTGCCATCCCCATGGCTATCTGCAATGGTATCGGCGGCATATTGGGTGCCCGGCTCGCCATTGCCAAAGGAAACCAGTTTATCCGGATCTTCTTTTTGCTCATCATTACAGCTACTTTGCTTCGCTTTGGATATGATGCGTTTATGAAGTAGTTGTTTATTAGTTTACTGGTTTATCGGTTTATTAGTAAAAGCCAAAAGAACTCACCAGTAAACCCAATAAACAAATAAACCAGTAAACCAATAAACTTCCTCCTCCGGAACCTTAACCTTTCTTTATACCCAGAAAGTGGATTACCCACAGGAATGCGTTGTAATTTTCAACATTCCCTTTAACCCGTAACGATACCTGTACATTTGATATGAGCAATACCGCGTCCATGTCTGCAAGTTTTGAAAAAGAGAAGAACATCAAAGCATCGGCCTACACAGGCATGATCTGTGTGTTGTTGTTCCTGCTGTTCTTTTTCCTGCAATGGACCTTACCCACGATCCCGCCACCCGATTTTGGGGAAGGGATTGAAGTAAACCTCGGCAACAGTGAAACAGGATTGGGTAATACGGCTCCGCAAATACCGGGAGAACCTTCTGTAACAGAAGACACCAAAACAGCACCTCCTAAAACTGTTCAGGATAATACGCCCCAGCCTAAGATCAATACTGATGAATATGCTGATGGAGAAGCCCCTTCAGTAAATAATACAAAGGCAAAAGCAGTTACCAAACCGGTTGTGAACCCGCCTACGGTTGTTAAAAAGACCACACCCGCAACGGTAACCAATCCCACACCTGCCTCACCCAAACCCAAAGCGGTTTTTAAAGGGGGCACCAGTACTACCACCAGCGGCAACCGGGCCGACAGCTATAATGGCGTAAAAGACCAGGGAATAGCGGGTGGCAAGGGAGACCAGGGCAATCCGAACGGCAACCCCAATTCAGACAGTTATAAAGGCAACGCTGCCAGTGGTAACGGCGGAAGCGGTGGCAGTGGTGGCGTGAGTATCCGTAGCGGATTGGATGGCAGAAGAATTACCAAACTCCCTTCTTTTGAAGATGATTTTAATGAGAATGCAAAAGTTGCCGTGGATATCACGGTTGATAAAGCGGGTAATGTAACGATGGCTATCGTTAACCAGCGTGGTACCACTACTACCAACCAGAATATCCGCAATATTGCCCTGCGCAAAGCCCGCGGTTTAAAACTCAACAGCGGCAATACGGACGAGCAGACCGGCACTTTGGTATTCAATTTCCAACTG
>CBHRAM010000170.1:0-7406 GCA_966076165.1 uncultured Chitinophagaceae bacterium | reverse complement strand
TGGTGATACTGAATTTTATGCGGCGAAAGCGTAAAATACTTGCGCAGCAAAAAGAACGGGAAGCACAGTTTCAACAGGAATTGCTGCAGGCCCAGCTCGAAATGCAGGAACATACTTTTAAAACCATCAGCCAGGAGATTCATGATAATGTTGGACAGATCCTGAGTATCATTAAAGTAAATCTCAATATACTTACTTACGAAAACGCCGGTAACCAGAAGCTGGAAGATGTAAAGACCATGCTCACAGATGCGATAAAAGAATTGCGTGATCTGAGTGCGGGGTATTATGCAGACAGGCTGGTGGAAGAAGGGTTTCTGGTAGCCATACAGCATCAATTACTTCAATTGACCAAAACCGGCTTATTCAAAACCAGTTTTCATACAGAGCTTGAAACCTTATCTATCGATAAGAACAAAGTTATTTTTCTCCACCGCATGGTGCAGGAAATACTTCATAATGTGGTCAAACACTCAGAAGCCAATCATGTGGTTGCCAATATTTCGAAAAAAAATGATGAAATTCATGTCAGCCTGAGCGATAACGGTAAAGGTTTCGATACCCAGAGTGAGGGTTTTAAAGCAGGGATCGGTTTAAGCAGTATCCGGCAGCGGGCTTCGATGATCGGGGCCAGTGTTGATATCATCAGTAAGATCGGTTCAGGCACCATTGTTAAACTTGCATTCAGGCCGCATGACTAAAATCCGGATCGCTTTGGTAGATGACCATGTGATATTGCGAAAAAGCCTTGCAGTATTGATTGGCCTGTTGCAGGATTTTGAAATTGTGCTGGAGGCCGGTAATGGTGAAGAATTGATCCATGAGTTAAAAACGAAGCCTGTACCCGATATCGTTTTACTGGATATTACCATGCCGGTAATGGATGGAGTAGCAACCGCGTGGTGGCTCAAACAACATCATCCGGATGTAAAAGTGCTGGCACTGAGTATGATCAAAAATGATTTTATTATTATCCGGATGCTCAAGAATGGGGCACGGGGATATATCTTAAAAGACTGTGAACCCGGCGAACTCAAAGCTGCTTTGCACCAGGTACATGAAAAAGGTTTTTATTATAATGAACTCATTAAGCCTAAAATGAGGCCGAAGGACGGTGAGGAGGAAGAACCCCGGATCATGCTCAGTGAACCGGAATTGAATTTTCTACGCTGGGCCTGTACCGAAAAGACACACAAAGAGATCGCGGAAGAAATGCGGCTTAGCCCAAGAACGGTAGATGGCTACCGGGATGCCTTATTTAAAAAGCTGAATGTAAATACCCGGGTGGGTATTGCCTTATATGCCATTAAGAATGGGTTGGTTCAGATCTAAGTTAATTCTTACCTTTTTCAAAAAAAACGGGGTTTTTCCCGTATGCCACCATTTTCCACCTCCCTAATTTTAACCCGTTAAAGAGAATGATGCCGGTCAGGCCGTTAAACGCCCCCCGGTTTTGCAGAAGTAGTGGTCCGGTACCGGGGGGATATCAGATCCGCTACTTCTGCCTCTTTACATTAACCCGTTCACATGTTACAGTTTTAGTCGTTTATCAGTTTAGCAAGTAACTGATAATTGTTTTTTGGGGGAGGGGAGGTTTCTTACCTCTCCTTTTTTATGATCAGATCTGCCACTCTTTCTCCATCCATCGCCGCACTTACAATACCACCTGCATAACCGGCTCCTTCGCCACAGGGATACAGATTAGCTACCTGGGGATGTGCCAGCGTATCCGCATTGCGTGGAATACGAACCGGGGAAGAAGTTCTGCTTTCTGTTGCCACGATCATGGCTTCATTGGTATAATATCCACGCATCTTCTTGCCAAAAGCCATAAAACCTTTTTGTAGGCTGCGGGAAATAAAACCCGGTAATACGTTTTTTATATCAACTGAATGAACACCCGGTAAATAACTGCAATCCGGAAGATCATTTGACAATTTATTGTTGCAGAAATCCACCATTCTTTGCGCAGGTGCCACCAGCTTACCGCCACCAGCCGTAAAAGCCGCTTTTTCTATGGCTTGCTGGAAATGCATGAGCAGCAGGGGGGATGAAAGAATTTTGGGATTTTCTTTTTTGAAGTAATGGATGGCATCTGGTATTTCTACCTGAACCACCATGCCGCTGTTGGCATAGGGGTTATTTCGTTTGCTTGGGCTCCATCCGTTTACGACCAGTTCTTCTTTATCTGTGGCTGCCGGTGCAATAATGCCACCGGGGCACATACAGAAACTGAACACTCCTTTTTCATCTACCTGCTCTACCAGGCCATAAGAAGCGGGAGGGAGGTTTGCATCCCTGACCTGACAATGATATTGGATAGAATCGATCAGGCTTTGTGGATGTTCAATACGAACGCCGAGCGCAAAAGGTTTGGCCTCTATGAGTAAGTTCTTCTCGTGCAGGAGTTCAAAAATATCCCTTGCAGAGTGGCCGGTGGCTAAAATGGCGGCATCTCCGGTGATGGTTTCTCCATCTGCGGTCTTTACTCCTTTTAGCTGATCACTTTCAATGATAAGATCGGTTACTTTCTTTTCAAACAAAAAGATCCCGCCGCTTTGTAAGATCTGCTCGCGGATGGCGGTAATAATATGCGGTAACTTATTGGTGCCGATATGCGGATGTGCTTCATACAAAACCCTTTCATCTGCACCAAACTGAAAGAATAGATTCAGGATGCGGTGGATATCACCCCTTTTACTGCTTCTTGTATATAGTTTGCCATCACTGTAAGTACCAGCACCCCCTTCACCAAAACAGTAATTGCTTTCGGGGTTTACAATGCCTTCACGGTTTAATTGTGCAAGATCCCTGCGTCGCGACTTTACATCTTTACCTCTCTCCAATACAATGGGCTGAATACCTGCTTCTATCAGTTTCAATGCCCCAAACAAACCAGCCGGCCCTGCACCAATAATGATCACGCGGGTTTTGGCCTTGCTTACATCTTTAAAGAGAACAGGCGAAATAGCTCTTTGATGAAAAGGCTCTTGCACAAATGCCTTTACCGTAAGATTGATCCAGACCTGCCGGCCACGTGCATCAATGGATTGTTTCTGTTTGTAGAAGCCGGTAATATCCGTTTCGGATTTGCCAAGAGAGCGGGCAATATATTGTTTGATCGCTGCATCATCTGCAGCCTCAGCCGGACTGAGTTTTATTGAAATATCTTTTTGCATACTGTTAGGGTTCTATCCTAAAAAAGTAATCGTAACTTTTGGAAAGTTCAGAACTTTCCAAAAGTTTAGAATGGAAGATCGTCCACCACATCTGCTGCCGGTGGCATATCGTTATAATTGGTTGTATCTCCACCGTTGCCCGATTGTCCCATCTTCACCGTTTCCATTCTCCATGCGTCCAGGTTGGTGATATAGTTTTCTTTGCCATCCTTTACCCATTTGGTTCCTTTAATATTGAACTGCACTTTCACTTCGTCGCCAAGGCTAAAACGGTCAGGCATAGCTGTCTTATCCTGCACACATTGAAACTTTACATAATTGGTAATTACTCTGCCACCAATATCTTCTGATTTTTCAATCACAAATTCCCTTGTTTTAAAGGTCTCGGTGCGTTGTACAATATCAAAAACGGCTACCAGTTTTCCAATGATTTCGTAAGACATATCTGTTTTTTTAAGTGCCCAAAAGTAGCATTAAAATTCAGTCGGGAACTAAAAAAATGCTTTTGCGGGCTGATTAAAATTGTATCTTACCTATTCCAACCCAAACTAAGTATGCGCAGGAATTTTTCATTCTTTTCTTTCGTGTTGTTATTGACTGTATCCTGCAGCAGCAGTCAGCAAACCACTACACTTTCTTTCCGGGATTACCGCATAGAAAAAAGATCGGCGGTCGATTCTGCTATGGTAAAGATGTTGCAGCCTTATTCCAAAACCCTGGATGAGTCGATGAATAAGGTCATCGGTTTTTCCAATAGTAATATGCAGGCCAAACAACCCGAAAGCGGTATTGGAAATTTTATGGCCGATGCGGTAAAGCTGATGGCTGAAAAAAAGTTCAATAAAAAAGTAGACGCAGGGTTTATGAACCAGGGCGGCATCCGTTCCTATATCCCCCAGGGAAATATCACAACCGGAAAAATATTTGAACTGATGCCTTTTGATAACCTCATCGTATTGCAGGAAGTAAAAGGCTCCGTATTGCAGCAATTTCTGGATAAGACTGCTGCTGATGGCGGCTGGCCGGTTTCTGCAGGCGTAACAATGGCCATCAAAGAGAAAAAAGCCGTTCAGGTAATGATCAATGGAAAACCGATCGATCCCAATACTGTGTATGTGATCGCCAATTCAGATTATGTGGCCAATGGGGGCAGTGATTGTGATATGCTGAAAAAGATCCCCAAACAGGATAAAGGGTATTTAATGCGTGATGCCCTGATAGAATATGTACAAATGATCACACAGCAGGGTAAGCCGCTGGATTATCAAATCGAAAACCGTGTTGTGAATGCCGCCAATTAACCGCAGACAATTCTTGCAGAAAACGGCTTTTGCCGGTGGGGCATTGGCCACGGCCTCCTTATTGCCAACAGAATCGGAAGCTGCCGGGATCCGAAAGATCACCATTCTGCATACGAATGATGTGCATAGCCGTCTGGATCCTTTCCCAATGGATGGAAGCCGTAACCAGGGTTTGGGTGGTGTGGCAGCAAGGGCTGCCCTGATCAATGAGATCAGGAATGAAGGCGGTCAGGTATTGTTACTGGATGCCGGTGATATTTTTCAGGGCACACCTTATTTCAACATCTATAAAGGAGAACCCGAGATAAAAGCCATGTCCATGATGGGCTATGATGCCGCAACCATGGGTAACCATGATTTTGACGGCGGCCTGGAAAATTTTGCCACGCAGTTGCAACATGCACAGTTTCCGATATTGATCTGTAATTATGATTTTACCGGCACAGCCATGGAATCAAAGTTTGAACCTTATACCATTTTTCAGAAAGAAGGGCTCCGGATCGGTGTACTGGGAGTAGGTATTGAACTCAAAGGATTGGTGCCAGAAAACCTATATGGAAAAACAGTCTATCTAAACCCCATAGAATCAGCTAACCGTACCGCTGAACTTTTGCGGAAAAAGGGTTGTGATATGATCATCTGCCTGTCGCATCTAGGTGATAAATATGATGATGACAAGCTAAGCGATGAGATCCTGGCCAAGGAAGTGTATGATATAGACCTGATCATTGGCGGACATACCCATCGGTTTTTTGATGAGCCAAGGAAATACAGGAACCGGAAAGGGGGAGATACAGTGGTAAACCAGGTGGGTTGGGCGGGTATTCAGCTGGGAAGGCTGGACTACGAGTTTTCCGGCGGAGGGAGAAAAAATCTCTCAAACGCCCATACTGTAGTTATAGGGAAAAAAACAAGGGAATAAAAAATTTTTTTTTCAACATAAAGTCTACATATTCGCACCCCCAATTTATTTTTTTTCAACATTTCCACAAATGGAGAAAATAAGATAACTTGAAGGTTTAAGCGAATATTCTAACTCATTATAATATCTCTTTTTTTGTATGGCCAAGAACGCTGAATCAGTCTGGAGCAATTGTTTAAAAATCATCAAAGACATTGTAGAATGGCAACATTTTAAAACCTGGTTCGAACCGATCAATCCTGTTGAATTAAAAGGCAACGTTTTATTGATCCAGGTTCCCAGCCAGTTTTTCTACGAATACCTCGAAGAGCATTATGTTAATCTTTTGGCCAAGACTTTAAAACGTGAATTAGGAAAAGAAGCAAGACTTGAATACCGCATCATGGTGGATAGTGGCAATTCCAACAGCCGCAACGGCTCAATGGATATTCCAGCCAGCAACATGAAAACTTATAATAATAATGAAATGAATTTTCCGCTGGTGATAGATAACCCGGTGAAAAATCCATTCGTTATTCCGGGCCTGAAAAAAATGCAGATTGACCCGCAGCTGAACCACATGTATATCTTCGATTCATTTATTGAAGGAGATTGCAACCGTGTAGCGCGCCGTGCCGGTAAAACCGTTGCAGAAAAACCCGGGGCCAATTCATTCAATCCGCTGGTGATCTATGGTGGCGTAGGTTTGGGCAAGACCCACCTGGCGCAAGCCATCGGAAACGAGGTAAAAAGAATGCATCCCGGTAAAGTGGTATTGTATGTAAGCAGCGAAAAATTCATTAACCAGTTCCAGGATCATAGCCGTAACAACGCCATTAACGATTTTATCCATTTTTATCAGTTGATCGATGTCCTGATCATTGATGATGTGCAGTTCTTCAGCCGGGCCGAAAAAAGCCAGGATGCATTCTTTGCCATCTTTAACCACCTGCACCAGAGCGGTAAGCAGTTAGTGCTTACTTCTGATAAGCCGCCAAAAGATTTGGATGGGATGCAGGAAAGATTGCTGAGCCGTTTCCGTTGGGGATTGAGTGCCGATCTGCAGATCCCCGATTACGAAACCCGTATCGAGATCCTCGAGAAGAAGATGAAGAACGATGGCCTGGATATGCCGAAAGAAGTGGTGAAGTATGTAGCCTATAATATTAATACCAATGTTCGGGAACTGGAAGGTGCTTTGATCTCCCTGCTGGCACAATCTTCCCTGAATAAGAAAGATATTGATGTGGAACTGGCCAAGAAAGTGCTCCGCAACTTTGTAAAAACCAGCAGCAAAGAGATCACGATCGATGCCATCCAGAAAATGGTTTGCGAGTATTTTGATGTATCCTACGATAAATTATTACAGAAGACCCGTAAACGCGAGATCGTTCAGGCAAGACAGATCACTATGTATCTCGCAAAAGCATTCACCAAGAACTCCCTGAAAACAATCGGCGAGCATTTTGGCGGCCGTGACCATACCACGGTGATCCATTCCTGTCAGACCGTAAAGGACCTGATGGATACCGACTCCATTTTCCGTGAAAATGTGATGGAACTCACACAGAAAGTGCAGTTGGCAGCCATGTAAGTTTCGGATTTTGAGTTTTGGGTTTAAAGTTTTATCAAAGCCTTGTAAAAAATATTCATACGATAAGGAGCCGGTTAGCAGATAACCGGCTTTTTTATGGATAACCTCATACTCAAGGCACTAAACTCTAAACTTTTCGGTTACATTTTTGGCGGTTAGCAGTTCTGCACCTATTTTTGCAGCCCTCTCCGAAAGGAGCAGGAACGGTGAGGTGGGAGAGTGGCTCAATCCAGTAGTTTGCTAAACTGCCGTACGGGTCAAACTGTACCGAGGGTTCGAATCCCTCCCTCACCGCTTTATCCACTGAAGCTTTAGCGAAAGTGGATGAGGAACACACCAAAACCTAATCCATCTTCGCTAAAGCTGCGATGGAGAGTCCGGGAAGTAGCGCAGGCCGGTAGCGCACCTGGTTTGGGACCAGGGGGTCGCAG
>CBHRAM010000169.1:0-7418 GCA_966076165.1 uncultured Chitinophagaceae bacterium | reverse complement strand
TGTAGAAAATTTCAGGCAGGCGAGTTTTCAAGGATGGGAGTATGCCATGAGCCATAAAGAAGAAATGTGTGACTACATTCTGCAACTGCCCGGCGTTGCTGCCCGCAAAGTAACCAAAGCTGCCCTGCTCTATGAAGCCAACGAAATGGAAAAACTGATCCTGCCACAACTGGTAGAGATAGGTCACATGAATGAAGGGAGATGGGCCCATATCCTTGACATACACCAAAGACTTGGCCTTATTCCGTCTGACACAAAACTTGAACAATTTGTTTACCAAAAAAAGCCCAGTCTTTTTGATTCCTTAAAAAATATCGGAGTATTTGTATTGGGAACAGTTGCTTTATTATTTGCAGTAATCCTTATTTATGGGATGATGGTTCGGAAAGCAGTAAAAAGAAAAACGCGTGAACAGAGAGAAGCGCTCGACGCACTGAGCAGCTCCGAAGAAAAATACAGAACCCTGATACAACAGGCATCGGATGGTATAGTGATCTGCGATCCATCTTTTCGTTTTATACAGGCCAATTCCGCCGCACTCACGCTGCTGGGTTATTCTGAAAAAGAGTTCTGTGAGATGTGTTTGACAGATATCCTTGAAATAAATCAAACAGACCCTGTGATACGTTTTAAGGAGCTCAGCCTTGGTCAGTCATTACTCACCGAAAGGATTGCCAGGAGAAAAGACGGTTCCACTTTTACCATAGAGATTCATTCAAACAAGCTGTCCAATGGAAACTACCTGGGTTTTGTTCGTGATATCTCAATAAGAAAGAGCCAGGAAAAAGAAAGAGAAAACCGCGCTGCAGAAAGGGAAAGATTGATTTATGAACTAACGAATACCAACAAGGAGTTAAAGCAATTTTCCTATATTATTTCTCATAATTTAAGGGCTCCGGTTACCAATCTGGTTGCTATCAACAAGCTGATAGATACTTCCACTATTCCCGATAAAGAAACCCGTGAACTGGTGCAGGGCTTTGCTATCTCTACACTTCAGCTTAACGAAACATTGGATGAGCTTACCAAAATACTTATCATTAAAGAAAGCGCCAACCCGTCTATAGAAACCGTATCATTTGAAAAGGTTTTTCTAAATATAAAAAAATCCATTCTTTTTATTCTTGAAGATACCGGAACCATTATCAAAACTGATTTTTCCAAAGCAGGTGAGATCGCATATAACAGGTTGTATATGGAAAGTATTTTCATGAACCTGATCACCAATTCCATCAAATATGCATACCCGGGACGCAAACCGGAAATTCATATTTATACAACTATCACGGATGGAAAGATCAGCCTGATTTTTCAGGATAACGGCAGTGGCTTTGACCTCAATAGAATAAAGGACCGTCTTTTCGGGCTTCACCAAAGATTTCATAATCATCCTGATAGTAAAGGGGTTGGACTATACCTTGTGCATTCACAGGTTACTTCTTTAGGTGGCAGTATTGAAGCAGAAAGTGAGGTAGGTATTGGGACACGATTTATCATCCGATTTTAAAATCATTGAGTGGCAGCAAAAGTTGCATAATCAGCATTCCCTGTAAGAACTATTATAAATGAAGATGATTGATGTACAATAATTTGCTTGTTATATTAGGGCTTGGAATAATAAACAGGTACTGCAAATCAGATAGTAGATAACTAACAATGGCATTTACAATATAAGGCCACCCCTATTCCCCTCTATTCTCCCCCGCCCTCTTCCCAAGCTTCCTCGGGTAATACGCGAATGTCAGCATGAAATATTGTTGCAGGCCGTTGGTGATACTGGTTGAGGTTCCATAAGCGCTTACGCTGTTGGAGATATTCCTGTATTGTTTCAGGATATCCATGGCAGCCAGTTTTAGCTCTCCCTGTTGCTTCATTATCCGGTGGGTGATAAATGCATTCCAGAGAACGGTGGGTTTATCGAGACTGGAATTGTTGATATGATCCAGCGTAGTACCAAAGCTGATATCTTTCGGGTAGTTGAGGTTGATACTGATGTTGGTAATGTTACTGCTGTTGGTGAAATTATTGAGTTGGGTTACGGTTTGTGCCACCCGGTTATGCTCCAGCCTTTCTGCAATACTCAGTACCAGAACAGTAGCCAGCGAATATCGCAGCGAGAGCTGGTTAGATAAACGGGCACTTTTGCTGAGGTTATAGATCCCGTCTATATAATTGGGCCGGTTGCCCAGGCTAAAACTTCCATTATACATAAGCTGCAGCGTGTTTTTCTTCATCCGTTTTGAAATATTCGCGCTGTAATTCATATACAGGTCCTTGCTTCTGTCGGCATTGATATAATACGAAGTTCTTTTGCCGGATGGTGCATTGATCACACTGTCGGTTACCGGGTTCTGAGACAGATTATACCCCAGATTCATATTCGCATTAACCGCATAAGGCGATTGCTGGTTCTGGGTATTAAAACTGCTGTTCAGATTCAGGTTATGGCTAGTGGTGTTTTTAAGATTGGGGTTACCCACTGTTATATTATACGCATTGATATCGTCTACAATGGTGTATAATGCATCGATAGAGGGATAATCGAAATTCCTGTTATAGTTAAACGAAACATTGTAATTGCTTTTCTTTGGATTGAAGGTGTTAAAATAAAACCCTGCTTCATACCTGAAAAAACGGAATACCCTGTTCAGGTTGCGCCAGGCTATGGTAGAAACATTATTTTCCGACCTGATATCTTCCATCAATTTTGCCTGCAGGTTGAGATTCCTGTATACGGAAGACCGGTTTCTTGAAAAAGATTTTGATACAGACAAGGCGGGAACATAATTGATCGTTTTCCTGTTGTTCTCATTGGTCAGGTTATTATTGGCCGTATATTTTTTTGCCGAACTGTCGAAATCACTTACCTGTGCATTACTGGTTGTTTGGTTATAGTTGAATGCCTGTTCCAGCCTGAGATCAACACCACCTAAATTATACCGGCCAAACAGCAACCGCCTGAGCCCTCCATATATCAGGTTTGTACGGGCACCAAAAGTCTGATTGTTGTTAACGTAACGACGGTTGTAGGAAGTGTCTTTATTATTTACCGTCATCGATTTAAATACACTGATCACATTTCTTTCCGAAGAAGATTGCGAACGCTGCATATTGGTATTCAGGTTCATGTTTGTAAGCGGCCGGTCATAATCATTCATGGCATAACTCAGGTTCATGTATTGATTATCGGAGCGATCGGTTTGCCGGGTAAATATATCATTCGTGCTCTGGGGTACGCCCTGTGCATCTGTTGTTTCCGTATGTACAGATGAAATTCCGTTCCTCTCCAGAAAAGAAGCGGTTCCGGTCAGGTTCAGGTTATCATTATACGAATTGGTTTTTGTATAATTGATCGTTACCGTATGGTTGTTGCTCGTGTTGTTCTGCTGTCCGTTTTCTTTGATCAATTGTTCAGATCCTCCAACAATCCGGTTCTGTGTGCGCAGATTGGTAACCTGGTTATCGCCACCATTCTTATTATAGTTAACCATTAACCGGTTGTTTTGCCGGCTGTTGTTCGATTCGGAAAAGTTTTCTGTTAATGATATACCTACCGAATGGTTCTTATTGATCCCGCCGGGCCCAAACCTGCCCACCCTCGAGAGGTCGGGATTGGTGGTGCGGTAGGTGTTATTCTGCAGCATCTGCTGAAGACTGCCGATATCCTTGTTGATATTATTATAGCCCCCACCAATACCCAAACTGGTATTTTTATCATAGGTCTGCATCACTAGGTCCGATTCAAAGCGGTCATCCGTACCATAGCCTGCACCACCTTTTCCGAAGTATCCTTTTTTGGCGCTCTCTTTTAATTTTATGTTCATTGATAGAATGGAATCCACTTGCTGCTGTCCCTGTTTTCCAAGATTCTCCCTGTCATATTCCTGGTATAACTGAATTTTATCAATAGCCGATTTGGGAAGGTTTTGTGTGGCAATACGCGGATCCGTGGATCCTGCAAACGGCTTTCCGTCTACAAAAACATTCTGCACTTTGCGCCCAGATACCGTGATGCTTCCATCAGACCATACGGTCATGCCGGGCACCTGGTTCAGCAGTTCTTCCACAACCTGGTGTTCTTTCATTTTAAATGCAGACGGGTTGATCTCCAGCGTATCACCATTCATCCTTACAGGAATTTTGGTGGTTACCACTACCGAACTGGTATCTTTTGTATTAAGTGAAAGGAACACATGCAGCGAATCTTTACCCGTTAACTGCAAAAGGGAACTATAGGTATTGTACCCTACATAACTGACACTGAGAAGTAATTTGTTTTTGATCGCCAGTTTATCAAAAGAAACGGTTCCGTTCTTATCAGATAACTGGTAGGTGAGCAGGCTTGAATCGCGGTTAAACAAACTTACGGTTGCCAGTTCCAGTGTTGTTTTGGTTGTTGAGTCGTACACAACCACTTTTAGTTTTCCTGTCTGGCCAAAAGCCACCACAGCACAAGCTATCAATACCGGGACAAGGAATAGTTTTTTCATCCGTTAATCTTTAAGCGTAAATGCTACCACCACCGACATGTTTTTATCGGGGTTACCCTTTAAAAACGCAGACAGTTCTTTCGGAATAGCTATAGCAGGGTTTTGCCTGAAAAATGAGACCAGGAGATCTGCTTTCAGTAACCTGTAAAATGTATGACCCGACCGCATAACATTGTAACCCGGTAAAAGCGTGAGGTTATATTGTTTGGGGTCTCCTTTTATTTTAGCGGCATTATACGTGGTATGCGTTTGCTTATCGTATACGAAAACCTCATAGTGTGAAAAAAAACTGATGGTCATGTATATTAGCCGGGAGGTTTCTAAAAAATCACGGACCTGGTGAAAAGCCCAGCCATTGTTTCTTTTAAAATTTTCCCGATCTGTTTTTGTTACAGATGGATCCTTGAAAAATGCAGCAGGCAGGCTGTTCTCAACAGGCATAACCAACTGGTAAACCGGAGACAAACTGCCATTTACCCATTTATATACCGTATCGCAGTAGGGCCTCATCAGGTAAGATATGTAGGGAGTGTCTGATGAAGCGATAGACACATTCTCTTCACTGAACAGGAATTTGGGTTCATTCACACGGTTGTAAGGGAAATAGTTTTTTACCGGTTTCTCATCTTCATATATGTTTACTTCATAACCGGTGCTGTCTTTATATAAAGAGCTGGTAATAATTTTTGTCTGGATATACTGATCAGCATAAAAGGGATAAGCATTTATGAGGTTATATTTATCAGGTTTCACTTTTTTGATCGCAAAGGCAGTATCATTCAGATCGATCACAAATTTTTTGAAGTACTTCAGGTTGCGCGGATTACTCCAATCCAATTGGATCTTTACCCTGTCTTTTGAGGTAAGCGTATAGTTGTTATTATTACCAAAGAATACAATTTCATTTGTTTTTGCATTGTATGCCGGGTATAAATTATCGGTCTGTGATCTAAAGTTTATTTTCTTAACAAAAGTGCCAGCCTTTGTATAGATGTATAAAAATCCTGTGGAATAATCTGTAACCAGGAAATATTTCTCCGTCAGCCGCACGTTGGCTGATTCATTAAAGCTGACCCCTGCAACAGGTTCAAATGGGGTAAATTTCAGGGAATCAATAAAGCCGGATTGTTTTTGAATAGCCGGGGTTTTCGGATTAATGTAGATCTTTTCAAGCTGCTGCGCCCGGAGGGTATTGACAAAAAAACAGCAACCCGTTAAAAATACAGGCAGGAAGGATTGATTTCGCAGAAGGCTACATGACAAATAAAAGTAAACAGAGCGGTTACGCACTTTCTATCGGTTAGTTTGGCTGCTTGTAAAGTATATAAAAAAATACTCATAAATCACTTAATGAATTATAATTTTTTGTTAAGTGATCTTTTATTGACTTTACATCCACGGTTACGGGTAGTTATGTAATCCGTTTGGCAGGTAACATGCATTATGCGCCTCAAAATTGATCGTCATCAGATAATGTATAGGAATGCATCTGAGATCACAAGGCATCTAATTGCATAAAACCCGGAAACAAAAAAGCACTTACAGAAATTCCTGTAAGTGCTTTTATTTTACGCTTGTTTATGTAAATAACTATCAATACTTCGCAGGCTGATCTGGTTTGGGCAAAGTCTTCTTAATAAAATTTCTCAGGCTCTGGTTACTGGTTTCCAGATCGGGTTTACGCAGGTACATCATATGGCCACTGCGGTATCCTTCCCAACTCATCCTGTCTTTCAGCTTTCCGCTTGGGTCCAGCTGCCACATACTGTATTTGGCATTAAAATAATCACAGGCACCATCATAGTAACCGGACTGGATCAATAAATGCAGATAAGGGTTCTCGGCCATTGCCTGACGAAGGTTTTCACCGGTACGGTCATTTGAATTATCCCAGGGGCGAACCGGCCCGAACATATAATAACGCAGGTCTGTTTTGTATTTTAACTCATCTCTCAAATAAATATTGATCGCAGGTGTGAATGAATGTTCCCATGAAGTAAGTTCAGAATTAAAATCAGGGCTCTCTCCTCCATCCCTTCTGTCAATCCCTTTATATCTTGAATCGAGCCTGCCCACGGTAAAACTCTGATCACGTAATAATTCTTTCCAGAATAAGCTGGTTGGGATGTTCAGGTTATTCTGAAGGATCACTTTTTCGGGTAAGCCTGAAAAGCGCGCCATTTTTGCAGCGATCTCCTTACGTTTCCCTTCTTCCAGGAAACTTCCTTTTGCCATAGCAGGGATCAGGTCGTTGATGGTAAACTGTTCTACTTCCGGAAGCATGGCAGTCAGGTCTTTTTTCTGCAGATCGGCCGGCAATACTTTATGATACCAGGCAGTTGCTGCATAATAGGGTAAGGCTAGTGCCGCCTCTACGGGGCCGGCTCTTTCGATACCCAGTTTTGTAGGCGATACGAGGATCACCCCGTTAAAGAACATCCAATGTGCGTTTTGCAGTTCCAGTACCAGACCCGAAACCCTGCCGGTTCCATAACTTTCTCCGATCAGGTATTTGGGAGATGCCCATCTGCCCATTCTGGATACAAATGTATTAACCCATTCTGCGAGGTATTTGATATCTGCATTCACACCAAAAAACCTGGTGAGCGGAATATCTTTACTTACAGGCCTTGAAAAACCTGTATTCACGGGATCTACATAAACGATATCGGCAACATCCAGAATAGATTGGCTATTATCTTTTAATCCATAATGTTGAAGTGGGTATAATTAATAATAAACATTTAAGATGAGTTGAACGGTATATCCAAGTTCAATCCAGACAGAAGTTGTTCCTGGGCCACCATTAAAAGAAATGACCAGGGGGCGTGAAGCTCGGTCTTTTAAATCCTTTATTTCATAATAGGTAAAGTATACACCTGCCTGTACTTTGCCCTCATCATCCCAAACCGGCATCATACCTGTGGT
>CBHRAM010000168.1:0-7456 GCA_966076165.1 uncultured Chitinophagaceae bacterium | reverse complement strand
TGGAAAAAGAAATGCAGTTATTGGTAGACAGTTATAAATGCGAGTGGAAAGAAGTGGTGGATAACCCGGAGCTGCAGAAAAAATTCAGCCATTTTGTAAATGCACCCGAAGAGAAAGATCCTTCTGTGCAATTTGAACCGATGCGTGAACAGAAAAAAGTGGCTGACTGGAAATGATGTGTAGTGGATGAAATACAACCGCTGCATAGCAACAACTGTTTTCATCATTCGTAACTGACCCTTACGAAAAATATTATATCATAAAACCCAACCCATGACCATCACAGAAACAGAAGGCAGAACCAGTTGGTTTGTTGCCTGTAAAACGGAAGACGTTCCCGTAAACGGCGGCGTATGTGTGAAATATCACGACCGCCAGATCGCCTTGTTTCATTTTGCCAGGAGAGGCGCATGGTATGCCACGCAGAATGAATGTCCGCACAGAAATCAAATGGCATTAAGCCGGGGAATGATCGGAAGCCTGGATAATGAACCCAAAGTGGCTTGCCCATTTCACAAAAAAACTTTTTCGCTGGAAACCGGTGATTGCCTGAACGGCGATGCGTATCAGATCAAAACCTACCCGGTAAAAGTGATGAATGGCCTCGTTTATATCGGGATCGATCAGGAAGAAAACTGATTCGATGGCTACACCCTATACCCAACACCCTTTGCTAACCAAACAAATCCGTATGGCACAAAACTAAAAAAACACCCGGCAGATTGCAGTCTGGCCGGGCTAAGAAATTCAAGATGGCTAAACATTCATCACCTTAAAAATCAAGTAAAATTAACATGAAAAAAAGTACAACACACATATTATGTACGATTATTTTATGTTCTCTCTTAAACCCGGTCAAAAGTCAGTTGTCGTTAACCGGGCAGTTAAGAACAAGAACTGAAATACGCGCCGGGGTTGGCAACCTGGCTGTACAAGGTGCACCCAATGCCGCCTTTACATCGCAGCGGACAAGGATGGTATTTGGGTATAAATGGGACCGGTTAACAGTAGGTGTCTCTTTGCAGGATGTTCGGGTTTGGGGACAAGACGCTTCTACCATAACCAATAATGATGGCAATCGTTTGATGTTGCATGAAGCATGGGCAGATCTTGTCCTCACCAATAAAACCGATACCAGTATCAAATGTAAACTGTTTGATCAGATGTCGCTGAAGATCGGCCGTCAGGAACTGATCTATGATGATAGCCGTTTGATAGGAAACCTTGATTGGTTGCAACAGGCCCGCCGTCATGATATGGCGCTCTTAAAAACCGTTCATCATGGCTGGCAGGTAGATCTGGGTTATGCGTTCAACCAGAATGCAGATGCATTTGGTACAACCGGAACGGCTTATGTGCCGGGTAATCTCCCTGCGTATACCAAAAATTCTATGGGTGTGATGGTGCCAGTTCCTGCAGGTTTTGTTCCATTGGCAGCAGGTGGTAATGCTGCGAATAACAGTTCATTAAGTGGCATTTCTGTTTTTGCCAATCCGGCCAATACCAATGCCGCTACACAGGAGTATAAATCTTTTACGAGTTTGTATATCAGTAAAAAAATACAGCAGACTAAATTTTCTTTTTTATTCTTCAACGACAATTTCGGGAAATATAAAATGGATAGTGTGGGTAATGCTTCCACAGGGTATGTTTATGGAAAAAGATTTGTTGCGGCAGGCACTACCGATACTTATGACTATTCAGGAACACAACACAGATATACCTATGGATTAATGATCAACCAGGGTATTGATAAAATATTGGCCGCTGATAAGATATTGATCCAGGCTGCTTACTACCGGCAATCCGGTAACAACCGTGATGGCATCGGACTTGATGCGTATCACTATACGATCGCAGCAACTTATCAAACAGGTAAGTTCAGTATTACACCGGGGTACGATGTACTCTCCGGTAATGATGCCATATCTTCTTCCGGAAAAGATAACCGCTTTGATCCCTTATACGGCACACCACATAAATTCAGGGGATCCATGGATTATTTCTATGCAGGTACCAGTTCTCCTGCAGGCGGACTCAATAACGCATACCTGAAATTAAAATATGCGGCGAGTAGTTTCTTAACGCTGGGTGCGGACTTCCACAATTTTACGTTGAACAGGGATATGAAAAAAGCGGATGGTGCGTTGATCAATAAGCAATTGGGAAGAGAAGTGGACCTGCAACTGAATTATACCATGAATCGGTTTACTAATATAGAACTTGGCTATTCTGTTATGTATGCAACGGTAAGTATGCCGTTCGCGAAAGCACAGGCAGCAACAGATGCGGTGGCTGCTACCTATAACAAAACCGGAAACTGGTTCTATGCCATGCTGAAGTTCACACCGGATTTTTTATATACCAAACCCGTTACTAAAAAGTAACCGGGTTACTGTTGATTGTTTGTTTTGCTATTGTCTTCGATTGCCTGTTGTATGAGATACAACAACCATTTTTCATTCTTTAATAAAAAGTCATGAATACAAATACACTGCCCTTATCAAAACTGAATATATTTTCCGGAAAAGGAGTACAGATGCGGACCTTCCACATCACCTGGCTCACTTTCTTCTTCTGTTTTTTTGCCTGGTTTGGTATTGCCCCTTTGATGCCGCTGGTTGCAGAACAATTGCACCTTACGAAAGCTCAAAAAGGAAATATTGGTATCGCTTCTGTATCTGCCACGATTATCGCAAGACTGATCATCGGGCGCCTGGTGGATAAATGGGGGCCAAGGAAAACATATACTTTGTTATTGTTACTGTCTGCGATACCGGTTTTGTTGATCGGCCTCAGTAACAGTTATATCAGTTTTCTTTTGTTCCGTTTAAGTATCGGTATCATCGGTGCATCGTTTGTGATCACCCAGTATCATACATCTGTGATGTTTGCTCCTAATATCAAAGGAACGGCCAATGCGGTAGCAGGTGGATGGGGTAACACAGGCGGCGGCGCCACACAGATCATTATGCCATTGATTGCGGCTGGTTTTGTGGGGTTGGGATGGGTAAGTACAGCCAACAGCTGGCGTTTAGCTATGATCGTTCCGGGTGTGATCTTATTTATTATGGCATTTGTGTACTATCGATATACAAAAGATACCCCGGCAGGTAATCTGGATGAAATAGAACAACCTGTTACCGGCAAAAAACAAAACACATTACTACTTGCCGCAAAAGATTATCGCACATGGATCCTGACCATTGCGTATGCGGCCTGCTTTGGTGTGGAGATAACGGTAGACAATTATGCGGCAACTTTTTTCCATGAAGAATACAAAGCTACTTTGATCATGGCAGGCTTACTCGCCAGCATTTTCGGATGGTTGAATTTATTTGCCAGGGCATTGGGTGGTATTTTTTCCGATAAGATCGGCTCCCGTTTTGGGTTTGATGGGAAAGTAAGTTTCCTGGCCATTCTTTTATTGCTGGAAGGATTGAGCATTATCTGGTTCGCAAAATCAGGCGGATTGGTATTGGCCATTACACTCATGTTCACATTCGGGCTCTGTTTAAAAATGGCCAATGGTGCTACGTATAGTATTGTTCCTTTTGTAAATCCAGAAGCGGTAGGCGGGGTAGCCGGTATTGTGGGCGCAGGCGGAAATATCGGTGCCATGCTCATTGGCTTCTTATTTAAAAGTATGCCTTATGCAGAAGCTTTTTATTACCTGGGCTTCGTAGTACTCATGGTAGGGTTAGTGATCATATTGAGTAAACTGAGGTTCAGGGTTTCCGGTAAAAATTATCCGTATCAGTCAAATACAGCCAAAGCTGTTTAAAATATATGGCGGAATCTTTTAAAACAACCTGTTGTTATTGCGGTGTAGGCTGTGGTATTGTGGTTTCCAAAGACCGCAACGGTAAGTTATTGGTGGAAGGAGATAAAGATCATCCCGTAAACAAAGGCATGCTTTGCAGTAAGGGTATGAACCTGCACTATACCGTAATGGATACCAGCGACAGGTTATTATATCCGGAGATCCGTTATAATAAACATCAGCCAAGACAAAGGGTAACCTGGGAGCAGGCCATTGAGAGAACGGCTGCTGTATTTAAAACACTGATCCGTAAATATGGCCCGGATTCTGTTGCCATCTATGCATCGGGACAATGTTTAACCGAAGAGTATTATGTACTGAATAAACTGATGAAAGGGTTTATCGGCAGTAACAATATGGATACCAACAGCCGTCTCTGTATGAGCAGTGCCGTAATGGGCTATAAGCTTTCTTTAGGTGAAGATGCAGTACCGGTGAGTTATGAAGACATTGAACTGGCTGATTGTATTTTTGTTGCCGGTGCCAATCCTGCCTGGTGTCACCCTATTTTGTGGAGAAGAGTTGAAGCTGCCCGTGAAGCCAATCCCAACCTGAAGATCATTGTAAGTGATCCGCGTAAAACACAAACCTGCTCGATGGCTGATGTGCATCTGCAGCTTAATCCGGGAACTGATATTGTGTTGCACCATGCGATCGGCAGGTGTCTGATTGAACAGGGAGATATCGATGCAGATTTTATTACGGATCATGCAGAAGGATTTGATAAATATGCGGCACTTGTGATGGAGCGATCTGTTACAGAAGCAGCCATGATCTGTGGTGTGGATGAAAGAGAGATCCGTTCTGCTGCAGGTTTTATCGGTAACAGCAAAGGGTTTCTTACCATGTGGACGATGGGATTGAACCAGAGTGTTGTGGGCGTAAACAAAAACCTCAGCCTGATCAATCTTAACCTGATCACCGGACATATCGGTAAACCAGGTAGTGGCCCATTTTCTTTAACCGGCCAGCCCAATGCCATGGGCGGAAGAGAAGTAGGTGGTTTATCCAATTTATTGCCGGCACATAGGAATTTACTACTGGCAGAGGATCGGGAATATGTAGAAAAATTCTGGGGAGGAGGAAAGATCTCACCCAAACCCGGTCTTACGGCAACAGAAATGTTCGATGCATTGAATGATGAGAAACTCAAAGCGATCTGGATCATCTGTACCAATCCATTGATCAGTTTGCCTGATGTAAGAGTGGCGGAAGCCGGATTGAAAAAAGCAAAATTTGTGGTGGTACAGGATATCAGCAACAAACTGGAAACTCTTCCCTATGCAGATGTGGTTTTTCCGGCAGCGGCATGGGCGGAGAAAGAAGGAACCATGACCAATTCTGAACGCCGTATCAGTTATCTGGAAAAAGGCGTAGACGCTCCGGGTGAAGCATTGCCGGATGCCGAGATCGTATGCAGATTTGCTAAAGCGATGGGCTACCATGGATTTGATTACAAGGGTGCAGAGGAAATATATGCAGAGCATTGCGCGTTAACAGAAGGAACGCATATTGATATCAGCGGATTGAGTTATGAGATCCTGAAAGAAAAGAGATCGGTGCAATGGCCTTACCCCAAAGGAACAGCTGATAGAGGAACTGCCCGTTTGTTTACAGATAAGAAATTTTATACCCCTTCTGAAAAAGCGATCATTCATACGGTTCCTGACAGCAATGAATCAGAAGCACTCACGGCGGATTATCCATTGGTATTAACAACAGGCAGGATCCGCGATCAATGGCATACACGCAGCAAAACAAGCAAAGTAAATAAACTCAACCAGCATATTGCCGAAGCTTTTCTGGAGATCCATCCGGAAGATGCCAGTACCAGAAACATAAGTGATGGACAATTGGTTGAAATAACCAACAGCCGTGGCAACGTACGTGTAAAAGCGAAATATGCCGAAGGCATCAAACCCGGCGTAGTATTTCTTCCCATGCATTGGGGCAAGGTTTTGAATAATGATCTTAACCGGGCCAATAATCTTACACATAAACTGATCGATCCCGTCTCAAAAGAACCCGATTTTAAATTCAGTGCCGTACAGGTAGCTCCCTATAAAAAACAGCGACAGAAGATCGTGCTGATCGGTGCGGGTGCCGGTTCATTCGGTTTTATCAAAAGTTATCGTGCAGTAAATACAGAAGATGAGATCGTAGTATTCAGCAAAGAGAATTTCCCTTTTTATAATCGTGTTATGTTGCCCGATTATATCAGTGGTGCACAGGAATGGGAGCAGTTGATCAAGATGCATACAGAAGAGGAGTTTCTGTATAATATTCAATTGCACAGAGGAGTAAGTATTGAGGAGATCGACCGGGAAAACAAAACGGTCACAGACAACTTAGGGATCACGCATACCTATGATATATTGATCATGGCTACCGGCAGCCGTGCAACCATGTTACGCGATATACCCCCGTTAAAAGGGATTTTCAGTATGCGGAGCAGGGTAGATGCCGATAATTTCAAAAACCATATCGATCCTTCCCGGGGGAAAATAGTGATCGTAGGTGGTGGATTATTGGGAATAGAACTGGCAGCATCCTTACGGGAAGTAAATGTGGAAGTAGTGATCATCCAGCGTATTTCCCGTTTAATGGACAGGCAACTCGATATTTTAGGCAGCCAGTTGCTCGATGAAATACTCAGGGATAAGGGCGTTGATATTTATTATAACGACGAGATCGAACGCTTTTTAGGAACGGTCGATGTAGAAGGGGTATATCTGAAAAGTGGATTGACCATCCATTGTCAGGCTATTGTAATTGCGATAGGCACTACACCGAATGTTGAATTGGCCCAAAAAGCCGGTATCGAAGTGAAAAGAGGTGTGGTGGTAGATGAGTACCTGCGTACCAATGACCCTTCTGTATATGCCATTGGTGAGATTGCTGAATTCAAAGGGTTTCTCTATGGGATAACCGCTGCGGCCGAGCAACAGGCAGCTATCGTTGCCCGTTACCTGGGTGGTGATATCTCACTTTATTATAAAGGGTCACTCCTGATGAATATTTTAAAGATGCATGGCACCACTTTATGCTCAATGGGATTGGCAGAAACACCCAATGATCCGGCCTATGAAGAAGTGGTCTTTATTGATAAGGCTAAACAGTATTACAAAAAATGTATCATTCATAACGATAAACTGGTTGGGGCCATATTGATTGGTGACAAAACAGAATTCATAGAATTCAAAGGGCTGATTGAAAATGAGATCGAACTCAGTGAAAAAAGGCTTGAGTTATTAAGAAGCGGTAAAAAAGCTGAACAGGTACTCGGGAAACTGGTTTGCAGTTGTGGAAATGTAGGAGAGGGAAACATTCTCAACAAAATTAAAGAAGGATGCAATAGTTTACAAGAAATATGCAAAGCATCCGGTGCCGGTCAAGGTTGCGGCAGCTGCCGGCCGGAAGTGCAACAGATCCTGAACCAGTATCTGATCAAAGCAGAAGAACCCGAATTGGTAAAATAAAGACCCGTAAAAAGATAGCAATGGTGCAGTATTTCAAATTTGAAGAAGACTTTGTTGAGGATAATATCCGGTGTATCCCTATGATTGCCCGGTTTAAGCTCGATGCCTGCGGTATTAAACTGAAACTGAAAGAATGGAGCAGCATGAATGATGA
>CBHRAM010000167.1:0-7492 GCA_966076165.1 uncultured Chitinophagaceae bacterium | reverse complement strand
ACTGTATTTGGGCGCTAACTCTATTGTACGGGCTCCGGCCCCTTCGTTACTTTGTTATCAGAAAGGAATCATAACAGATGGGTAAGTTGAGCAGTATGATAAAGAGATGAGTAGTTAGGATCCAATATCTCCCCCAACTATCATTAGATAGAAAGCCTCTCAGTAATGAGGGGCTTTTGGTGCAGTAACTTTTCGTATTAGCTATAAAAAAGAGCCATTCAGTTTTGAATGGCTCTTTTAACTAGGATGATGCAAAAAAAATTAAAGTAAATTTTACACTGTTGAAGAAATGATCAATGGTTCTTCATGGAAATACGGTATGCATAGTTACCCGGTTAAACAATCTTTTCAGGAGGGTTTAAATTGCCATGAGATGTAATGATTTTTTTCATTCCTTCCCAATCAATTGAAAATGCGGGTTCTTCCATAAAAGGAAATGGATATAGTTTACTGTTTCGCCAGTCAATCAGTTTTTTCGGAATCAAGGATTTCATAAATGATCTGATTTTTCCGGGAAGCCTGGATGGAATTGCCGATTTGATCAAATTACCAAAACCACCTGGCTTTTGAACAAGTCTGGGTTTCACCACCACTTCAGAGGTCGATACATTTACATCGGGCAGGTAAATTTCGAAAAACACTTTATCAAATAACTGATTTCCGTCTGAAATACCAAGCCCCGTAATTTTAGCATATAGTTTTGAGAAGTTTTCTTTGTATGGGTTCCCTTCTACGGATAAAAGGTAGTTCCGCAATTGAGGCCTTCTCATGATCGTGTTTTCATTCGCTTCCGTATAATTATACTCAGTATATCTTTCTCTGTCACGCGCCATCCAGAAAATGGGTAACATAATATGTTTCCCAAATATCATTCCTACAATATTGGAGCTATACTCAGACAGTGTTGGAAGTTTTATATCCTTACAGATTGAAAATGAATGCAAGAGAATATCTGTACGATGCAGGGAATACAGTTGATGCATACCGGACCGGGCAGAAGAAAGAATCCGCTGTTCCGGGCTGTCTTCCCCAAAATGGTTCCCAAAAGCCGGTTTATACAGGGGAACACAAGGAATATATTTGCCGGCAAGCCAGAACTGGATATACCTTCCCTGAACCGAAACATACTCTTTATTCAGATCCAGAAAATCCATTCCCCGACGTATCCCATCTTGAGAGAGAAAATCGTCATCTGCACATAAACAAGCAAAGGGTGTAGTTACTAATTGAAGGGCGTTAAATATTTTTTCTGAAAAATTCTGCCCGGGAAAATGTAAATGATCAATGTTTTCATAACCTGTCTCCTTTGAAAAATGCAGGCTCGAATCACAAACAATCACGCGGCAACCCCATCTTGAATAATAATCAATCGCCCTTTTTACAGGCAAGGGCCTGTTATGTGTAGGAATAACAATAGTAAGTTGATCATTCATGCAGTACGGGCAAGTATTTCTTTAAAAACGGCACACACGCGTGCCACATCTTCAGCTAAAAGGTTATTCCCATTGGGCAGGCATATACCATACTTTGACAATTGATGGCTGACCGGAGTAACCTGCTCCATATTTCTTCCTGTTGTAAATGGCTTGAAAGGGGGCATATCACTTATGGGATAGAAGAGAGGCCGCATATCGATATTGTATGCCGAGAATTTTTCAACCAACATCTCTTTGTTCATCTTGAATTTCGGGTCAATAATTACTGTATTGATCCAGCGGGTACAAAATACACCCGCCTTTGCTGCGCTAAGTTCAATCCCGTCTATCCCCTTCAATCCATGATTGTATTGGTCATACAACCATATTTTATAGTTGATCAATTCATCAATTCTGCGAAGTTGTGCCAAAGCCAGGGCTGCCTGAATATTGGTCCAGTTATAATTATACCCCAATACCGAAGACCAATAATAGCGGCCATTGATACTTTTATCAATACCATGGTGAGAATGAAGTTTTGCCTTCCCGAATAATTCGGGGTCATTGGTGCATAAAGCGCCTCCCTGTCCCGACTGGATCAGTTTTGTTGCATTAAAACTAAATAAGCTGATATCGCCAAATGTACCGGCCTTCTTTCCTTCATAGGTTGCACCAATACTCTCCGCAGCATCTTCAATAATGCGGATATTGTGTTTTTTGCATACTTCGCGTATTTCTTTCCACTCTGGCATATTTCCAAGCAGATCTACAACCACCACCGCTTTTGTTCTGGGGGTGATGCATTTTTCCAGTGAGTCCGCCGTTAAACAAAAGCTTACCGGATCTACATCAGCAAAAACTGGTGTGGCACCCACATATAATATAGGTGATGCAGAAGCTACCCAGGTGAGGTCAGGAACAATTACTTCGTCTCCAACACCTATCTCCAATGCCAACATGGCCAGATGAATAGCGTCTGTACAATGCGCCACCGGAAGTGTATAGTCAACACCAATATAAGCAGAAAACTCTTTGGTAAACTGGTCTACGTACCAGCTCATTTTATCACCCCACCCATCTGTTACGGCTGCAGTTACCAGATCGATCTCAGCCTGTGTAATAGAAGGTCCCGCAGATGTAATTTTTTTCATCATGATCACAGCTTAAATACTCAATTACTTTTTCTTTAACACCCCTTCCCAACAATTGGTGATCATTGTTTTTTTGTGCCACTGGTCATCAATCGTGAATGATGTATCTCCTTGCAAAAAGGTTTTTACGGCAGAATGGGGATTTGATCCCTTGCCCCATGGCTTAAACCGATATTCCGGTGCCAGTTTTTCTACAACAGCTGTATCAAAATTTTCTACAGTGGTATCAAATACTACCAGGTAGCTACCAGGCGTCACAAATTGGCGGTACGCTCTTAACTCGTCAAGTACATGATCGTGTGTATGTTTTGAATCCAGACAAACCAATACAGTTTCTACACCTACTGTATGAGCGGCTACCTGTTCGATTACAGAAGGCAAAATGGAAGAGCCTTCAATCAGTTCAATCCGTTTGAACATCGGGTGGTTTTCAATTGCCTGGCGGTTATGTGGCCTTATTTCTATATCAACACCTACTACTTTTCCCTTTCCAAGCATTTCCATGATCGATGCATAAAAAACAAGTGATCCCCCCCTTGCTACCCCGGTTTCAATAATAACATCAGGCTTGATATTGAACAGGATCTCCTGCATCATAACAATGTCTTGCGGAAATTGAATAATAGGCAACCCCATCCATGAAAAATTATAAGTATACCCGTTAAAACAGGATTCCATGGTAAACTGCCTTCCAAGTTCTACACCTTTTGTTGAAGCATCATACGATGCGATCCTTTCCTGTTTTTCCTTTTCAAACTCCTGTATTGGGTCCATTGTGAAGTATATTTATTTATAATAACAGACTAGTGGTTGTTGATCTTTGCAACCCGCACAGAATCAACATATATATTTTCTCCGGTATTGAAATGATCTTTAAATATTCCTTCAATTTCAAAACCCGTTTTTTTAAACACTTTTGAGGAAGCGATATTATTGGCATAATAATCTGCCATTACCCTGTGTAATTTCAGAAATTCAAATGCATATTTTATTACTGCCCCAACAGCTTCTGTAGCAAACCCGTTTCCCCATTCTGATTTATCATAAAAAAGAAGTGATAATTCTCCCCTGTGATGAATTGGATGAATGTCGAACAAACGCACATTACCAATCGGCTTACCACTATCTTTTAAAAACACACCAAAAAGAATTGAAGATTTGTTATTTACCGATTCAATAAATGCAGAAGCCATTTCTTTATTCCATATTTTATGTCGTGCCTCTGTCATCCCGATAATGGAAGGGTCATTCAATGCGTCCAGATACACCTGCGTTATATCAGAGACCATGAATTGTCTTAACAATAATCTTTCTGTATTTATTTCCATTCCAGTAATTCGTTAAGATATCCGTTAGTGTACAAAAACTCAATTTGCTGTAACCGGTAAAACTCTCTTTGTTTGAATTTGGTTTTATCAAGACCACAATCGTGCAGATCCTTTAATAATTGATGAATACCCGCCTCAACCGTCCAACGACATTCAAAACCGGGAAGTGTTTTCATTATTTTGTCAAAAGAAACCTGGTAATTACGCTTATCTACACCATCGTTGATCTTTCTGTCCTTAACAAGGTCGTCAACGTCAGTAGCATCCCCTTGTCCAAGGAAACTTAACGAGCACCCGGGTTCTGCCTGCTGAATTAATTTTGCAACATCCAGAATACGGAGATTATTATCATTTCTGCCTACATTCAGAACCATAAGTTTGCCTTCCTTATAATCCCATTCAATACAGCATCGGAATGCTTCACAGACATCATCAATATAGAGATGCGGCCTCCAGGCTTCGCCATTTGAGTTTAAAATAACACGATTTTCTGCTACCGCCATACCGCAAAGCATATTAATCACCACATCAAACCGGATGCGTGGAGAGAACCCGAAAACAGTAGCCAGCCGCAAAGCGATCGGAGAAAAAGTATCATCGGCTATTTCTGCCAGGTCTTCTTCGATCTGAATTTTATTCAGTGAGTAGCCCGTCTGAGGAGACACAGGGCCGTTCTCATCAAGCATCCCGTCTCCACCCAATCCATACACCGAGCAGCTTGAAGGAAAGATAAAACGGACCCCGGTTTTTTTACAGATCCGTGCGATACGCAAGGCATATTCCCGGGTTGGGTCGTAAATCAATTCCGGTTTTAAATTTCCGAAAGGGTCATTTGAGATACCTGCCAGTTGAATGACTACATCAAATCCTTCAATATCTGATTCTGCAAGGGTACGTGCTTCCCTATCAATCATTGTAATCGGTTCTACTGCAGTTAAGAGCCCCGTCTTAAAAAAGCCAATATCCGTCCCTGAGCATTCATACCCATAATCTTTCAGATACTCCGTCATCCGGGATCCGAGATAGCCCTGGTTACCTATGATTAAAATTTTCTTCACTTATCTTCTTACGTTATTATAATTAAACATCTGTTTGTTCATAATAGGTAATACGCGTTCCTTCTATGTCGAATTTGGGTTGAAAATGGTATAAACCCGACAATGCATTAATGACAGCCTGCTGTTTCTCCGGTTCAGCATAAAATAATAAAAAACCACCACCACCGGCTCCAAGTAGTTTACCACCTATTGCACCTGCATTTCTTGCCTGTTGATAATACTGTTCAATTTCAGGGTTTGATATTTCACTGGTAAGGCTTTTCTTCAGCTTCCATCCTTCATGTAGTATCTCACCAAACAAACCGAGATTATCCCCCTTCGCCAATACTTCCCGCATTGGCTGAACAAGGTCCCTCATTTTTTCGAGCACATCGCGTTTACTGACAGAAGCTTTATTCTGGCTTTCCAATACCTCACTGGCATCGCGCTTTAATTTCGTATAGAAAAGAAGCAGGTTTTTCTGCACTTTATCCCTTACATCGTTCCGATAAAAAACAGGTTCTACACTTACCGATTCGTTCGGGTTAAAAGTAAATACGTTAATATTTCCATAGGCAGCTGCAAAATGATCCTGCTTGCCCATAATACGTTTTAAAATATCTACCTCAATCTCAGCAGCTTCTGACGCGAGTGTATGTTTGGTAACCATTTGTCCTTTCAATGCATACAAGGCATGAAGAAGGCCTACCGCAAATGCGCTGGATGACCCCAATCCGGTATTCGCAGGTATATCAGCAAAAGTGGTGATCTCGATAGGAAAATCAATTTCAAGCTTGCGCAAAGCTTCACGTACAATGGGATGCTCTATATCATCTATATGGTTTTTGAACTCGACTTTGCTCCAGTTGACCCTGTATTTATATTCCACAATACCTATCTGCCTTTTTACAACAACAAAAAGATATTTGTCGATCGTTGTACTGATGACCTGACCAGGTTCTTCAGCATAAAACGAACGCAGATCTGTGCCACCGCCAACAAAACTAAGCCTGTAAGGTGTTCTGGAAATAATCATATACGTTATATAAATTGAATCATTCGGTCAATACCTTCTGTTATTGTTACAACAGGCTTCCATGCAAGTAATGCCTGCGATGAATCAATATCAGCCCAAAAATCTGAAGACGGGGGTGTATTCCCGGACCTATTGGTAAGCTGCATGGTCAATTCTGTTTTGCCATTCAATCTTTTCTCTACCAATCTGCAAATATCAAGTACTGATACAGCTTTCCCGCTTCCGATATTAAAAACTCCATCAACGGGCATCCTCATCATTTGTTCAAAGGCTGATACCACATCATCCACATAAATAAAATCATTGGCATTGGCCGGGCTACGCAGGTCAGGAACCAAGCCCGAGCGAATAGTCCGTATAAGCGTGGGGATCAATGACCCATCCCGTTGATTGGGCCCATACACATAGAAAATTCTTGCCCAGCAAAGTGAAATATGTCTGGCTGTACATTCGAATCTTAAAAAATCATGAATCGAATTTTTCGCCCAGGTGAAGTAGTCTTTTGAAGTACACGGGTCGTTAATACTGCATTGACCAAAACTCTTATTATACTCCCAACAGCTGCCTGCGGCTATTATTTTTTTAATAGAACTAACTTCCAGCATCATCCTGAAAAAGGATATTTGGGACTGAATATTTTCATAAGAAACATCAAAAGAAAAATCAGGTATTTTTTCCCAGGCAAGATGTATCAATACTTCCGGGCCGAAATTGTCTATCTTCTTCAGGTTTTCTCCTGATAAAATAAGTGTAGATGAAATCCAATGTATCCTGCTTGTCAGCTCATCGTTAGTCTTTCCATTTTCATAAACCCGGCATGAGCGGGAGATAGCCATTATTTCATGGTTATCCGCCAATAATTTTTGACAAAGATGCGTTCCGATAAACCCTGTAGCGCCTGTAATTAATATTCTCATAGGGTATCTAACCGAAAATCAGGATACTGTAAATCCTTGGGTGATAGATGAACGGGTTGAAAAGGCCATCCGATTGAAAACATAGGATCATTATAGCGGAAACCCAATGATTCATTTGTAAAGAAATCATTCATATAATAATGAATATTTGTATCATCTTCCAACGTAAGAAATGCATTGGCGCAACCAACAGGAATATATAAAGATTCCCGTCCCCGGGCAGATAATGAAAACACTTCCGATTGAAGAAACGTTGGCGATTCTTTTCTCAGGTCAATCATCACATTATAAATAGAGCCACTGATACAGGAAATGATCTTTGATTCTTTACTGGGCGATTGCTGGTAGTGAAACCCCCTAAGTGTATGTTTATACGTATTCTCAGATATATTCCCCTGCTTAACATCGAATAGTATCCCCATGTCAGCAAGTTCTTTTTGACAAAAATGCCTTCTGAATGCTCCCCTATCATCAATATTAGGTTGCGCCCGGATCAGGTAAACACCATCCAGTTTTTGTTTTTGAAAGATCATTCTTTAATCCTGATTTTATTTGGTAGTGGCACTATGATAACGCCCTCATAACCGTTCGCTCTTAATTCTTCAACA
>CBHRAM010000166.1:0-7532 GCA_966076165.1 uncultured Chitinophagaceae bacterium | reverse complement strand
GGCTTCATGTTGCCCTCCGGAGATAAATATTTTTTGTCCCTTGATCCGGTAATACCCTTGATCTGTAGGAGAGGCCGATGTAACAATATCAGATAAAGAACTTCCTGCCTGCGGTTCTGTTAAAGCCATGGTACCCTGCCAATGCCCTTCAAATATTTTTGGTACATAGGTGTCGATCTGTTCTTTGGTTCCGAAATTAGTGATCAATCCCGCCGAACCACTGGATAATCCCAGGTATCCTTCTACACCATTATTGGCCGCCTGAAAAAGATGATGGCCCGTACTCGCTACCATCTCAGGTAATTGCATGCCCCCATGTTCAAATAATGCACTGCCCCCGATCCAGTTTTGCTCAGCAGCCATTTGAATGATCCGTTTTAATTGAGGGTGTGTCAGCACGTTTCCCTTTCCGTCATATTTAGCCGGCGTTTCATCCATCACTTTGAAAAACGGAAACATCTCCTGCTCTGCAAATAATTTCGCCGATTCAATGATCATCCATGCCTGTTCCGCATCCAGATGTGCAAAGAGTTCATGCGTAAATAATTCTTCTACATGATGAACATCAAATAATAAGAACTTCAGGTGTTCCATGCTGGTAAAGCGTGCCATGGGGTTTATTTGTTTATTGGTTTACTGGTTTATTCGTTTACTGGGGTTCCATTCACTCACTCATGCTATCATTCACTCATTATTTATCTCGCGCTTCCTCCATCAATCGTTAAACAGATGCCGTTTACATAAGATGCTTCATCTGAGGCAAGATATAAATAGCCATAGGCAATATCTATCGGCTTGCCCCAATGTCCGGCGGGGATCAGGGGAGTGAGCTTTTGTTTTACCTCTTCGGGAATGGCATCCGTCATCTGTGTTTCAATAAATCCCGGTGCAATACAATTGGCAGTGATGCCAAACCTGCCCAGTTCCAGTGCCCAGACTTTGGTCATGCCGATGATGGCCGATTTAGTAGCCACATAATTCGTTTGTCCAAAATTTCCCCTCAGGCCAACATTGGAAGAAGCGGATACGATCCGTCCATACTGTTGTTCCTTCATATGAAGCGCTACAGCCTGTGTGCAATTGAAAACACCTGTAAGGTTTACCGCCAATACTTTGTCCCAATCATCCTGCTCCATTTTCAGTAGGGTCTTGTCTTTGGTAATGCCGGCATTGTTGATGAGAATATCAATTCTTCCCGATTGTCTGATCACATTTTCTGTTGCTGTCTGCACGGCTACTTTATCTGTAACAGAAACTTTTTCAAAAGATACTTTATATCCCTGTGCCGATAATGTTTTGGCAACTTCATGGCCATGATCGGTAAGGTCCCAGATGATCACGGTTGCACCTTCTTTGGCAAATAATTCTGCAGTAGCAAGCCCGATGCCAGCTGCGCCTCCGGTAATAATCGCTGTTTTGTTGGCTAATCTCATGGTATGATTGATTGAATACGATTACATAACCAGGCTGATCAACTCTCCTACATAGGCAGGTTTCTCAGCACCTTCCAGTTCCATTTCACAAGTGAGAAAAAGTTTTACGGCACCATTGCTTTGTTCTTCAATATTTGTAAGACTCGCGTGCATCCGTATACGGCTGCCTTCTTTGACCGGTGTGATAAAGCGAGCTTTGTTGATACCGTAATTGATAAAGGAAGTCACATGCTTTATTGTGATCATCTGGTAAAGAAAATGAGAGGCGAGTGACATACTCAGATAGCCATGGGCGATGGTCTTTCCATCAGGCATCAATGCTTTTGCTTTTTCAATATCAACATGCACCCATTGAAAATCGAGTGTGGCAGCTGCAAATCCATTGATCATTTCCTGTGTTACGGTGAGCCAATCGCTTGTTCCAATACTTTTGCCGGTATAATCTTTAATGGCTGACACCGTTTCAATAATCAACGGGCCGGTTGCCGTAACTTCTTTTATCGGAGCAGTTTCTTTCTTTGTTGCCGGAGCCGTAGTTGTTGCCTCTTCCGTCCAGTCGCCGATCTTCACGATGGCTTTGCCTTTTATTTTTCTGTCCATCAGATCCTGTATCGCTGCTGCACCCTGTTCAAGATTATATATTTTGTGAATGGATTGTTTGATCTTACCGCTACGTAACCATTGTAATAATTCGCCTAAATTCTGCATACTGTTTTTCGGTTCCCTCTCTGCGAAGCTTCCCCAGAACACACCTGTTACCGAACAGCCTTTCAGCAAGGGAAGATTGAAAGGAAGTTGCGGGATCTCACCGGAGGCAAATCCAACAACGAGGTAACGCCCCTTCCAGGCGATTGAACGCAAAGCCTGTTCTGCCAGCTTACCACCAATGGGATCATAGATCACATCAACACCTTTCTCTCCGGTAATTTCTTTCAGACGGGTACGCAGATCTTCTGAAGTATAATTGACCAGATGATCTGCACCTTTTTCTTTACACAGTGCTAGTTTATCATCTGATGAAGCTGCTGCAATTACGGTAGCCCCTATTAGTTTACCCAGTTCCACGGCTGCAATACCCACACCACCTGCAGCACCCATTACCAATAAAGTTTCGCCTGGCTGTAAAGCGGCACGGTCCTTTAACGCATGATAGGAAGTGCCATAATTATATAAAGTAGAAGCGGCGGTAATAAAATCCATACCCGGTGCCATCGGAAAAACACGGTTGGCTTTTACGGTTACCTGTTCTGCCAATCCGCCCCATCCGCAAAGAGCCAGAACACGATCACCGGTTTTCAGATGTCCTACTTTTTCACCTTTTGCAATGATGATACCGGATACTTCTCCTCCAGGAGAAAAAGGCAGTTCGGGTTTGAACTGGTATTTATCCTGGATAATAAGTGCATCGGGGAAATTGATACCACAGGCTTTAACTTCTATCAAAACCTCATCTGCAGCCGGTGTAAGGGAAGGGGTTTCCTGTAACACCAATGTATCGGGCAAACCATGTTTCTGGCAGAGCAATGCTTTCATAGGGCCGTTTTATCGCTGTAAAACTGAATTTACAATGATTCAACGAAATCAGGGCTTTCTGTTTTATTTTTAGACAGTATCTTTTCAGCCTTAAACCGCATCTGTAAACCCGCTTTATGCTAAAGAATCTTACCAGGTATCTGTTACAGAAGCTGTTGGGGTTTGACCGTTATTTGTTTTTTTTCTCCATCCTGCATATTACCCGGATCCAATGGGGGTTTTCGGAAAAAGCTTTCTTGTATTTTGTCAACATGATCGATGCAGAGGGTGTGATCCTTGATATCGGTGCCAATATCGGCAGCATGACGGTAGTGTTTGCCAAAGCCCATCCCCATACAACCATTTATGCATTTGAACCGGTTGAAACTAACCGAAAAGCATTGGAACGGATCGTCAGTTTTTATGGGTTGAAGAACGTAAACGTTTTTGCCAATGCATTAGGCAACAGTAACGGAATGGTTGAGATGGTGATGCCAGATATGGGTAGATCCCGAATGCAGGGACTTAGTCATGTTATAGAATCTGGCAGAGAAGAACCCGGTGAACGATATTCCATACCCATCCGGAAACTGGATGATATGGAGGTGCTGCGATCATCAGAAAAGATCTGTGCCATTAAAATCGACGTTGAAAATTTTGAATATTTTGTTTTGCAGGGAGGGAAGGCCTTACTGGAAAAACACCGGCCCCTGGTATTTTGCGAACTCTGGAATACCGAAAGGCGTAAACTGTGTATGGATCTGATGGGGCAATTAGGCTACCGGGTAAAGGTTTTTGAGGATGGGGGATTAGCGGATTTTACCGGAAAAGAAGCTTTGGACTTTTTCTTTTTGCCGTAACAGCCCCCGGATACTCCTTTTTTTTGCGGGTTATTGCGGTATTTTGAAAGGTTTTTATCCGCAGAGCAATACTGCAGAATCCGGTAGGCCCATCTGGTTAGAGTTCAGGCGGGGTTAATTAATATGCATATTTTTTAATATGTATGTTGCCGTTTATCAGCTAAAAAACATGTAAATATATTTGTAGTTTTGACAGCGGGTAAAAAAGAGTAATTTCGATTTTTTAGATACAAATCGGTGAACACGCAGGCAAAAAGCAATAATGCCGCAAACGATTGCGTTAATAAGCCCGATTAAAACGTTTAAGAATCTGATGATCAAGAAGGTACTTTGTGTAGATGATGATACAATCGCATTAACTATTTCGCAACTGTTACTTAAAAGAACAGGTTTTGCCGAAGAAGTGGTTACGGCTATTGATGGGAGTGATGCGTTGGAGTATTTCGAAAAATTATTCGCTGAAAGTACCCAACCGGCAGATGCTGCCCCGGAACTGATATTGCTTGATATCAATATGCCGGTGATGAACGGTTGGGAATTCCTGCAGGCATATGTTCCGTTGTACGAACAGATCTTATCCAAAACAAGGATCGTTATTTTATCCTCCACCATCGATCCGGAAGACTTTGCACTTGCCAAGAAATTTCCTGTTGTGATTCAATTCATCAGCAAACCGCTGAGTATTGAAAGTCTTGAAGAGCTGAAGACACATGAGAAGATGCAGGAATTCTTCCCCGAAAACTAATCCCTGATCTATTGTATTTACCTGCGTACGGGCATTAAAAAAGCTCTGTAGGAAATATTCTCGTCCTACAGAGCTCGTGTAGCTTTCCGCTACTGGTTTTCATGGATTGGGTCAGATTTAACGCCTGGATTTGACTGAGCTGACCGCTTTGTTTTTCAAGGATTGGATCTATCACATTTCTTTCAAATTGTGATAAACCAAAGTAACACTTATACCTAGACCCTCCGAATAGCATATTCTGTTAATCTCGGGTAGAAGTAGCAGAGGCTATGGTGTAACGGAATTACTACAATTTCGCCGATTCGGGTAAGGTCCCTGCCCTTATTTCCCGGTTCCTCTCCAAATCCTGTGATGTTTTTATACATTAGGGATATGAAAACAACTAACAACTATCTGCGCCCCCGTTACCGCATGGCAGTCACGGGTTTATTCTGCTCCCTGCTCGCCCTGAACGGCAGTACTTTGCTGGCCCAGGACAAAAATCCTGTGGTAGAAGCGATTGTAAAAGAAGGTTCCAATAATTCACAGTTGGAGAAACTGGCCCATGAGCTGTTCGACAGGATCGGTCCTCGTTTGGTGGGAACTCCTCAAATGCAGCAGGCCAATGACTGGGCTGTGGCCAAATACACGGATTGGGGCATTACTGCCCGCAATGAAAAATGGGGTGAGTGGAAAGGATGGGAAAGAGGTGTTTCGCATATTGATATGATCTCCCCAAGGGTTAAATCGCTTGAAGGAACGCAGTTGGCATGGAGCCCGTCTACCAAGGGTAAATCCATTACTGCGGAACTGATCATTATTCCGGATGTAGCAGATTCACTTGCATTCCAGGCATGGCTGCCCAATGTAAAAGGAAAGTTTGTGATGGTGTCTATGAACCAGCCCACAGGCAGGCCCGATTATAACTGGAAGGAATTTGCGACTAAAGAATCCTTCGATAAAATGACAAAAGACCGTACGGCACAAACCACCGCATGGGCCAACCGGATCAAGAAAACTGGTTATTCTTCGAGGATGTTATCTATCATTTTAGAAAAAGCAGGTGCGGCAGGTGTGATCGGAAATAACTGGTCGCAGGGTTTTGGCGTGGATAAAATTTTCAATGCCTATACCCAGAAAATTCCAACAGTGGATATTGCACTGGAAGATTACAGCATGTTATACCGCCTGGTTGAATCGGGTGATAATCCAAAGATCAGTATCCGTACAGATTCCAAAGACCTTGGAGTAGTACCGACTTTTAATACCGTTGCTGAAATCAAAGGAAAAGAAAAACCCGATGAATATGTAATGCTCTCAGCCCATTTTGATTCATGGGATGGCGGAACAGGTGCAACGGATAACGGTACAGGTTCTTTGACCATGATGGAAGCGATGCGGATTTTAAAGTTGGTATATCCCAACCCCAAAAGAACCATTCTGGTTGGCCATTGGGGAAGTGAAGAACAGGGATTGAATGGATCACGTGCATTTGTGGAAGACCATCCTGAAATTGTTGCCAAACTGCAGGCATTGTTTAACCAGGATAATGGAACAGGACGTATCGTAAACCTTTCCGGACAAGGCTTTCAGCATGCGGGTGAATTTTTAACGAGATGGTTGGCCGCTGTTCCCAATTCCATGCGTGATTCTATCAAAACCACTTTCCCCGGAACACCCGGTGGTGGTGGATCTGATTTCGCTTCTTTTGTAGCGGTGGGGGCACCCGGTTTTTCGCTGGGAGCTTTGAACTGGTCTTATTTCAATTATACCTGGCATACCAATCGCGACACCTATGATAAAGTAGTGTTTGATGATCTGCGTAATAACGCCATGCTTACGGCGATACTTGTTTATATGGCCTGTGAAGACCCGGAAACGTTTAACCGTGAAAAAGCGGCATTGCAAAATGACAGGGGCGGACGCCCGGCTGTTTGGCCCGCACAGGTGAAAGCGATCCGTAAAGGGCCTGTGGCACCAACGAATTAATTGTATACACATAAACTTTCCAAAAGTCAGGAAATGCCCGGTTGTAACACCGGGCATTTTTGTGCGTTAGAAGACCGGGGCCGGGAAATATTTGCAAAAAAATGAGCTAAAGTTTTGTTCGTACGAAATTTTTCCTACCTTAGTTTCATGAAAGCCGATAACATGCATACAATTGAACCTACCAAGTCAGAGCTGGAAATATTGCAGGTATTATGGGAACATGGCCCGTCGACCGTTCGTTTTGTGAATGATACCCTGAATGAACAAAAGCGTACCGTACAATACACATCTACCTTAAAGCTGATGCAGATCATGGTAGACAAGCAACTGCTTACCCGCGATGAATCGCAGATGAAGCATATCTATATTCCTGCGGAAGAAGAACAGGTAACCAAGAACTATTTACTGGAGCGGTTTGTGGAAACCATGTACAAAGGCTCGGCCAGCAGCCTGATGATGCAATTGCTGGGCAATAAAAAAACATCAAAGAAAGAACTGGAAGCGATCAAGGAATTGATCAAAAAAATGGATAAGAAATAAAGAGTTGTTTTTGGGATTCCCATTTCCCAATACTATATCAGCCACTATAAACCTAACACTATGGACTTATCATTCATGCAAAATGATCTTGTGCTGGCCACTTGCTGGACATTGATCCATTCTTTATGGCAGGGGCTCATACTGGCCATTGTGGTAGGTATCGTTATGATAGGCACACGGAAATCGGATGCCAAAAAGAGATATGATCTGCTCACCCTGTTTTTTTTCCTGTTTGCCGTAGTTGCCGTGATTACGTTTGTGCGTGAGTTGGGTATGGTTTCGGGAAATGCGGGAAAAGATTTTTCCTCCACAGTGCTTAATACGCATCCATCAACCGTTGTAACGGTTTCCGGAGCAGATGTGGGCAGTATTGTTTTAGAGAAAACTTGGATCGACCGTTTCAAAGAATATTTTGATCAACATGCATCCTTGATCGTAGCTGTGTGGTTTGTGATTTTTATGGCAAGATTTGTT
>CBHRAM010000165.1:0-7560 GCA_966076165.1 uncultured Chitinophagaceae bacterium | reverse complement strand
GTAAAAGACCTGAGAAATCCTGATTAAAAAATGAAAGATCATTTCATCACAACTTCCTTACAGGTATTGGAACGAACACCAATAACGCTTCATGCCTTGCTCAATGGCTATTCAGATGACTGGTTAATGAGGAATGAGGGGCCCAACACATGGAGTGCTTTTGATGTGCTGAGTCACCTGATCTTTTGCGAGCAGGTAAATTTTTTCACGAGGATCCATATCATCCGTTCCGGTAGGGAACAGAAGATGCTGCCTCCATTTGACATGAGCAAACAGTTTGAACTGTCAAGAGGAAAAAAGATGGCCCTATTACTGGAGGAATTCAAACATTTACGGAAACAAAACCTGGCTTCACTCCGCGAAAACCCTCTTTCTGAATCAGATCTGAGTAAAACAGGCATCCACCCGAAAATGGGTATGGTAACCTTACGCAATGTGCTAGCAACCTGGGCAGCACATGATCTTGCTCATACCGCACAGATCGTTCGGGTGATGGCCAGGCAGTATAAAGAAGATGTGGGCCCGTTTATCGAATTTTTACGGATACTTAATTAATAACAGATGAAAAAAATAGGACTTGTAGGCGGTATCAGCTGGAGTTCCACGATTGACTATTACCGCATCATCAACGAAGAAATCAACCGGATTGCAGGCGGTTTACATTTTGCGGATTGCTTGATCCGGTCGGTAAATTTCAATGAGTTTCATACATGCAATGCGGCCCATGATTGGGATGGAAGCTTTGCTTTACTTGCAGATGCTGCATCAGGCCTCGAAAAAGCAGGTGCCGAGATGATCCTGCTCTGCGCCAACACGGCGCATATTGTTGCAGAACGGGTTGCTGAAAAAATAAAGACCCCTTTGATTGATATCAGAGAGGTAACTGCAAATGCGATTTTAGATAAGAAATTACAGACGGTAGGGTTACTGGGTACTACCTATACCATGGAACTCGATTTCTATCAAAACAAACTCCGGGAAAAAGGGATCAACCCGATTGTTCCATCCAGTAAAGCGGAGCGGGATTTTATTGAATTCACGTTAGTGCATGAATTAGGCAAAGGCCTGCTATCACTTCAAACAAAGAAAGAATACCTCAGCATTTCAGAAAGATTGATAGCAAGAGGCGCCCAGGGGATCATACTGGGTTGTACGGAGATCCCATTACTGATCGGGCAGAATGACTTTACTGTTCCGGTTTTCAATACCACGGAGATCCATGCAAAAGCTGCCGTTGCACTGGCAATGCAAACATTTATTAATCAACCCGCTTAACTATGTCTTTAAAAGATTATTTACGTATCAAACCGATCAGCGCTTATCACAGTGATATCAAATCAAGTGAACTCAACAGAAGCCTCGGCAAATGGGAACTCACTGCTATAGGTGTTGGCGCCGTCATTGGTGGTGGGATCTTTGTTCTGACCGGCGTGGCGGCCAACCTGTATGCCGGCCCGGCTCTGGCACTTTCTTTTATTCTCGCCGGTATCGGATGCCTGTTTGCTGCATTGTGTTATGCGGAATTTGCCTCTATATTACCGGTATCGGGTTCAGCCTATGCCTATTCTTATGGAACCGTTGGGGAATTATTTGCCTGGTTCATCGGTTGGAACCTGATATTGGAATATATGATGGGTGCCACTACGGTTGCCGTTAGCTGGTCGAAATATTTTGTGAAGTTATTGCACCTCGCAGGGGTCAGCCATATCCCGATATGGTTGGTGAATGACCCATTCACGGCAAATGAAGAAGCTTTGAGATCGGGCCTGCCTGCTTTTCATTTTGCAATCAATCTGCCTGCCGGATTAATTGTATGGCTGGTAACCTGGATCCTCTACCGTGGCATCAAGGAATCAGCAAAAGTGAATAATACGATCGTTGCTCTAAAAGTAGCAGCCGTGCTGTTTGTGATTGGTGTAGGTATTTTTTATATCGATCCTGCCAACTGGCATCCCCTGATTCCGGATCGTGTTACTGATGCATCAGGGGCACATCATTATGGATGGGGCGGTGTGCTGACCGCTGCGGGTATCGTCTTCTTTGCGTTCATTGGTTTTGATGCGGTTTCTACACAATCACAGGAAGCCATCAACCCTACAAAACATATTCCTTTTGCCATCATTGCTTCCCTTATCATTTGTACGACGCTGTATATACTGGTATCACTCGTTCTGACAGGCATGGTCAATTACAAGATGATCGACCTGGGTGCACCGGTTGCCTCGGCATTTGATTCTGCGGGATTAGGATGGGCATCACTGTTGATCACTATTGCTGCAGTGATCGGATTGATCTCTGTGATGCTGGTGATGCTTTTATCGCAGACAAGGATCTTTTTTAATATGGCAAAGGACGGGCTACTTCCTCCAAAGATGTTCGCAGCGATCCATCCGGTTTATAAAACACCCTGGAAAAGTACGATCCTGCTGGGTGCTGTGGCTTCTGTTGTAGCAGCCGTAACACCTATTGAAAAAGCAACCAAGATGACCAGTATCGGCACCCTGTTCGCTTTCGCCATGATCTGTGGTGCGGTACTGATCCTTCGTAAAAAAGAACCCGGTATCCACCGACCGTACAAAGTAAAGAACATTGGATTAATTGCTCCTTTAGGCATTGCATTCAACCTGCTCCTGATGTTGAGCCTCGATTCGGCTACCTGGGTCCGGTTTGTGGTATGGAGCATAATCGGGCTACTGGTATATTTAATGTACAGCGTAAAACATAGCAACCTGAATAACAAGTAACCAAATTCTGTATCATGATCACACAAGCTACAATCAACGACCTTCCTGTTATTTACCAGCTGTTTGAAGAAGCCATCGAGTACCAGCGCAAGAACAACTTTACGGGATGGAAAAATTATGACAGGGCTTTTCTGCGATTGGATGTTGAGAGCGGGCAGTTGTACAAGATTCTGAGTAATGAAAAGATCTGCGGTATTTTCAGCATCTGTTATACCGATCCATTTATCTGGCGTGAGAAAGAGAAAGCCGATGCACTATACCTCCACCGCATTGTTGCCAACCGCCATGTTAACGAAGGGCCTGTATTCGGATTGGTACTGAACTGGGCTAAACATTTGGCACAGGAAAAACGGTTGCATTTTATCAGGATGGATACATGGGCAGAAAACAAAAAAATTATCGGGTATTACAAAAGTTATGGTTTTTCATTTGTGGAAGAATACACTACTCCTGATACCCCGGACCTTCCCTTACAACACAGGGACCTTCATGTTGCTTTGTTAGAACTCAAACTGTGAATGATTAATATACAACAGGATGGATTTCAGATTTGACAATAAAATTATCCTTAAGAGAGAATGGAATGATTCTAGAGACCGTTTTCTGTCTTTGGTATCATCCGGCAGGATGGCCAGTTATAAAAAAGAGGAAACGTTTTCACGTTTCCTCCGGGGGAATGGCAGGATCGATAACAAACCTATCTTGCCACTTTACTTATTTACCTGAGAAATAAAACCAGATACTGGAACCTTCCTGAACTTTCATAAACACTAACAAGACAGGTACAGCCTACTCATTTCTTCATCTCTCCCGGAACTGTATAGGATTGTAGCTTTTTCTCATTTAAGATCTTAATTTCTTTCCCTTTTACCGAGATCGATTTTTCCCTGACCAGTTCATTAATAATTTTAAACACAGTTTCATAAGTAGTGCCTACAAAAGAAGAAAGATCCTGCCGGGTAAGCTTCATCTCAATATTACCCTCACTGTCGCAGCCAAAATGGTTCTTCATCATTAACAACGTATCAGATATTTTACCCCTGGTATCCATGTGTACAAGATCAAGCATACGTTGTTCTGCACTCTCCAATTCAGAAGCATAAAACATTAACAGCTTAAACGTCAATTCATGATTTAATTTCAGGGTAGAAAGAAAAAAATCATACTGAATAAAACAGACTGTTGTTTGTTCGAGGGCCGTTGCAGAAACAGGATATCTATTGGCATGGCCAAAACCACGGTGGCCAAGCACATCCCCTTCTTTCGCAAAACGGATGATCAGCTGTTTTTCTTCATTCCATTGTTTATGAACCTTCACTTTACCGCTGTAAAGGAAGTAGATCCCATCCACCTCATCTCCTTCTGCAAAAATGCTTTCGCCCTTTTTAAAATGAAAGATCTTTTTATGTTCCTCAATAAACGGTACCCATTCCGGCACACAGTTTTTACACAGGAAACAGTGCTTCGGATCCCAGCCCTTATCATTTTTTTTCATATATAATTATACAAATTATTGCGTTTGTCTTGTTTGCATTTAAATATTGTATATGCAATATAATTACACAAATTTATACAATTATTTTCAATTTTATATTGCTTATACAATACTTTTACACTTTCTTATGCTCTAAATGGATTTGGCAGATGAATCATTCTAAAGAAAGTATACCGGTTTCCCCTTCTCTGAACAGTAGTTTTAATGATACGGTGGGGTATACAGAAGACAGTTCTTTCTTATCGATCAGGATCCTGCCGTTGAGTTTACAGGCTATACTGAATGCGGTGCTGATAGGCATCATTGCCAAAAGCCTTGTATTACTGATAGACGGGATCACCAATCTTGCTTTTTATCATCAATTTTCTTTCCATCCTGTTACACCCGAGGGTAACACATTGGGCTGGTGGGTGATATGGGTTCCGATTGTTGGCAGCCTGCTGGTTGGCTTAATAGCCCGGTTCGGTTCTCCCGCCATACGTGGACATGGCATTCCCGAAGCCATGGAGAAGATCATTTTACATGAAAGCAGGATCCCGCCACGACTTACTTTCTTAAAACCCCTTTCTTCTGCCATTTCGATAGGAACAGGTGGGCCGTTTGGTGCGGAAGGTCCCATTATTGCAACCGGTGGTGCTTTTGGCTCATTAACCGGCCAGATCATGCGTATATCCGCATCCGAAAGAAAGATTATACTTACCGCAGGTGCATGTGCGGGCATGGCGGCCATTTTCGGAACACCAGTTGCTGCTGTGATGCTGGCCATTGAATTGCTTTTATTTGAGTACTCACCCAAATCGCTGATCCCCGTGGCACTGGCCTGCTCAACCGGGGCGGTCATGCATTTTCTGCTTTTCGACAGCAAACCGGTATTTGCCATGGCTGCCATGATTCCTCCCACCGGTATTGCGCTGCTTACGTATATCCTGATGGGTGCATGTATCGGTGTTGTGGCTTCTATCATTTCAAAATCTGTGTATTGGGTTGAAGACCAATTTGAAAAATTGCCTGTTCACTGGATGTGGTGGCCTGCCATAGGGGCACTTGCTGTTGGCATCACGGGATTTTATGCGCCCAATACCATGGGTGTAGGGTATGGAAATATCGTTAATCTGCTCAAAGGCAACTTAACGGTTTCTGCCTTATGTGTTTTATGTTTTGTGAAATACCTGTCATGGGTGATCTCCCTGGGAAGCGGCACATCCGGAGGAACCCTGGCACCTTTGTTTACCATCGGTGGCGCATTCGGAGCACTGTTGGGTATGGGTATGTTAACCCTTTTTCCGGGATGCCAGATCACCATGGCATCTGCCGCCTTGATAGGTATGGCATCCATGTTTGCAGGCGCTTCCAGGGCCATTCTTACCTCGATCCTGTTTGCATTGGAAACAACAGGACAGACGCAGGGGTTACTTCCTTTATTGGGTGCATGCACGGCAGCCTACCTGGTTGCCATACTGCTTTCAAAAGGGAGCATCATGACTGAAAAAATTCAACGCAGAGGTGTACGTACCCCTCACTCATACGAACCGGATATTTTACAGACCATAAGTGCCGGAGACCTTGTAAAAAAAGTTTCCATACTGGTTAGTATTGAAAACACTGTTGGCGAACTCAGGAGCTGGCTATCTGCCAATATGAGTCGTTGCCCTTATGATTTTCTGATCGTAACGGACCAGGAAGAGAATTTTATGGGTTATGTGGAAAGAAAAAAACTATTCAGCAGCCATACGAATGAGGCGGTATCTGTTAAAGACATTCTTTCAACAAATGCAGTATTTGTTTATGAAGAACAGGATGCAGGATCTGTTTCTGAAATAATGGGGTCAACAAAAATGGATGTGATTGCCGTTCTGTCTGATAAGATCAGGAATAAAGTAACCGGAATGATCACCACAACAGAGATCATTAAAGCCTACAGTGATAAACGCAGCAGGGAAAAGAAATACCAGCGTCACCTGTCCGTTACACGACGGACAATGCGGTTTATCATAAAAGGCAGGACACTTATCAAAGCGAATACAAAAGAATAAACACAAACCGATTTCATCACCTAAAACAATCAACCATGAACAATTATCTGCCCGATCAACCGTATTTATCAAAGACAATCCTGGCGGGTGTTTTTGCAGGCATTGCTGCAACACTTGGCAATCTGTTTTATGATCTTTTTTTCAGGAGTATTACACAGTTTGTACCCTCGCAGATCATTAATGTGGCAACGATCATTTTCGCAACCATGCTTTTCTTTATAGTTGCAGGGGTACTCTATTTTCTCTCCAGTAAATTTATAAGACAGGGAACCCTGGTTTATATCATTGCATTTGCGGCTCTTTTCATTCTGTGCTTTTCCTGGGGACTTCATATCAACCGATCGGTTGACCCTGTGGTTACTGCCAATTTCAGGGTACTATTTCTGGGTATCATTTCTATTTCGGGAATATTGGCAACCTTTTTTATTCCCTATCTGATGAAGCATCCATCTATTTATCTGGATTAAACAGAGTCATAACTGTTCAATCAGATTCATTTGAGCTTAAATCGAAAATAAAATGAAAGACCTTACTGAGTTATCGGATAATGACAGGGAATTGCTTTTGCAGTTTCCTGCCTATGTCAGCTTATTGGCAGCCAATATGGACGAGGAAATGGATAAAGAAGAGATAAAAGCAGCTGTATGGCTTACGCACATAAAAACTTTTTCTACAGAACCCGTATTGCATCCATTCTATCAACAGGCTGAAATATTTCTGAAAAAAAATATTCAACTGCTCAACAGCCAGCTTCCCAAAGCCAGAAAAGAGAGGGCCGAAGCAATTAAAGAGGCACTATTAAAAATTGACCAGGTTTTACATAAAATGAGAATTGACTATGCAAGTGCTTTGAGAAGGAGTATGATCTCTTATAAAGATCATGTTTCAAAAGCACATAGAAATATCCTGGAATATTTCATTTTCCCGCTCCCGATTGATGGTATTTCTGATTAAAATTGAATGCCGGGGTTGTGATCGCCTTACATCCATTTTACATACTGACAGTTTATTACAAAGCTGATGACCATTTTTAAGAGAATATTAATACCTGTTACAGCAGACACTGATGAATTTGCTGCACTTAAAAAAGCAATAGAACTGTCAGAGCAAGACGAAGAAATTCACATTCACTTTATTGATTTCATTTCAAAAGAGCCATGGAAGATCTTCAGTAAATGGTTGTACTTCCCAACATCAAAACATAGCTTATTGCGGCCCAAAAGAAATCAGGCAATCCACCAATCAACCTATACAGAGATCACCAAGCATTATCCCCGAATCATTATCC
>CBHRAM010000164.1:0-7628 GCA_966076165.1 uncultured Chitinophagaceae bacterium | reverse complement strand
CAGGCCAATGCCCGTAAACTGGGTGTGGATCCGGAAGATTTTGCAAAGAAGAATATCCATGTACACGTACCCGAAGGGGCAGTACCCAAGGATGGCCCGAGTGCGGGTATTACCATGCTCACTTCCCTGACCTCGGCTTTTACGGGCCGTAAAGTGAAACCCTTTCTGGCCATGACGGGCGAGATCACGCTTCGCGGACAGGTATTACCGGTTGGGGGGATCAAGGAAAAAATACTTGCAGCCAAAAGAGCGGGCCTGAAAGAGATCATACTCTGTGCGCAGAACGAGAAAGATGTGAATGAGATCGATGGCAATTTCATCAAAGGGATGGTGTTTCATTATGTGAAGACCATGCAGCAGGTGATCGATCTGGCATTGGTATAGAATTTCAGGTTCTGATGAACCATAAGAATATTCAATTGTTACAAAGGCTGCCAGCATCTTCATGTTGGTTGTTTAAGGAAACTATCCCTGCTATATTTATAGCGGGGATTTTTTTGAGCCTGCCCATCGGCATTCTTCCCTTAGATTTGACAGAGAATATTCCCCATGCGGCAAATCCTTATTGTACTGGCACTGATGGGTACCATCCGGTTACCGGCGCAAACGCTGGGGGGCAATGCTGTGTTCAATTTTCTTTCTCAATCGAATACTGCACAGCTCTCGGCATTGGGTGGGGTAAATGTTTCTGCTATCGGGAATGATGTGGGGATGGCTTTTCATAACCCGGCATTGTTGCGTGACGGGATGCACCAGCAACTGAGTGCTTCTTTTAATTCATTCCTGGCGGGGATCCGTAATTATAGTCTGACTGCGGCTGTTCATGCAGAAGACATGGGGACCAATTTTGCCATTGGGGCTAATTATTTTGATTATGGGAATATCACCCGAACAGATGCTTCGGGTTTGATACTGGGTAGTTTTCGCCCGGTGGATTATGTGGTGCAGGTGATGGCTTCCCGGCAATACCATGAACGGTTCCGGTATGGGGCAACTTTAAAATATATCAATTCCAATTATGGCCAGTACCGTTCTTCCGGGTTGGCGCTGGACCTTGGATTGAGTTATTATGATTCTGCCAACCAATTACAGGTAAGTGTGGTGGTAAAGAATATGGGTACACAGTTAGCAACTTACGACGGCAGTAACCGCAAAGAAGAACTGCCCTTCGATCTGCAGGCAGGTGTAACCAAACGGTTAGAAAATGCACCCTTCCAGTTCTCATTAACGGCCCATCATTTACAGGCATTCAATACATATTATAATGATACCAGTTTTCGTGCATCAGAAGGGGAGAACGGATATGCCAACAATACTACGGTACAGAAAATATTTGCTCATCTTGTGTTATCTGCACAGGTATTCCTGAGTGATAAACTGGAAATAGATGCAGGCTATAATTTTCAAAGAAGACAGGACCTGAATGCATTCAATGTAACCAGTGGGTTTAATGGTTTCACTTTCGGAACTGCGGTGCTCTTGAAAAAACTACAAATAAGGTATGCAGCAGGATTTTATCAAAGCAATCTCTTTAACCAGCTATCGCTTAATCTGAATTGGGGAAGAGGCGGGGTGTTGTGAGTAGTAAGTTGTCAGTCGTGAGTAGTCAATGTTTTTTTCTCACTACTCACTACTGACCACTCACTTATTTTATCGTAAAATTCAAATAGATAATCGTAGAGTCTTTGCTGCATGCAGGTTTACCACTTGGGTTTTCGCTGATGGATAAAACCACATGGTCCGTTGCTCCGGATGTTTTTGCAGAAGGGGTGTATTGGTAGACTGTGGTGAACATATCACTTTCATTGGTCAGTTGGCTAACCGAAAAATTAGTTCCCTGTTGTATGATATTCGCAATATCATCATCTGTTCCAAAAGGTGCGAGATAAAGTTGGTAGGTGGTACCAACGGACAACGTAGTATCAATGGTGATCTCTTTGATCTTTTCACTCTGGTGAACTTCCTTCTGGCATGACTGCATAATAAACAGTACCAGCATTGAGAGGGAAATGGAGAGTAAAGTCTTTTTCATACCGATTGATTTTGAATGATGCAATGGAAGTGTTCTGTTTTCCGTACACTTTATATTAGATGCAGCATCATTATCTGCCGTTGCCCGGTTTCTTAAAAAAAATTAACATTTGGGTTATCGAACAGCAAAAATACCCCAGGCATAAGGGGGCACCTAGGGGGAAAAGCCCCATTTTCAGGTGTGAAAAAGCTCGTTTTATGAATTAATTGGTCCCGCCCGATTTCTTGTCTTTTGCTGGCATAGCACCTTTGGGCTTCTGAATAGCCGGAGTGGTGGCAGGTGTGCCGGCTGGTTTCTCCTCAGGTTTTTTCCCGCTTTTGGGATCCCCTGGTTTACCTGCGGGATTTGTTGTTTTATCAGTAATGATTTTTATATCTGATTCAGCCGGAGCAAGTTCATCGGCTGTAATGGTTTTAGGTGAATATTGATCTTCAGTACCCGTGCCTGCCCCCACTTCATCTTCTCCCGGTGGGATAGTTAAAGCACCGTTTTTCCAATCGATATTGATCTCACTCATACCTTCTGGTTTCACAAAAGTCAGTTTCTGGTCAATGCCGCAATTAGGATCGTTGGCAGCTTTGTCCATAAAATAAGCCCAGATAGGCATGGCGGCACGTCCGCCCTCACCGTTCTTACTCTCCGTACTAAAGCGGATAAAGCGGTCATCACAACCTACCCATCCACCCGCTAATAATTGCGGCGTATACCCCATGAACCATGCATCACTGTTATCATTGGTGGTACCTGTTTTACCGGCGATCTCCATTCCGCCGGGCATATCATAACCCCAGATGCCTGCACCGGTTCCTACCAGCATCACACCCTGCATCATTTTGATCAGGGAGTATGCGGTAACATCGCTGATCACTTCTTTTCTTTTTGGGGTAAAGTTGGCCAGCACATTTCCGTTACGGTCTTCTATACGGGTGATATACATGGGCTTGGCATTAAAACCACGGCCGGGGAACATACTATAACCCTGCATCATCTCTATCAATGAAAGTTCCACCGCACCAATACCAATAGATGGGTAAGCGGGGATACTTGATTGAAAATCGCATTTGCGTAAAAACTCGATCAGGCGTTTGGCGCCGTTATTGCCGTTATTATCCAATTGCTTCAACACATAGGCCGTTGCACAGTTTCTGGATTTGGCCAAAGCCATCGCCATCGGCATGGCGGCACCTGTACAGGTTTTTGTGGTTGCCGGCACCATTCCATATCCGCCAAAACTTTGCTGTATATCGTATACGGTTGTATTGGGGGTGAAACCTGCTTCTTCAATCGCCAGACTATATAAGAGTGGTTTCATGGTAGAACCCACCTGTCTTTTGGTATTGATATTGGCATGGTCGTATTTGAATGTTTTGAAATCCACACCACCTACCCATGCTTTGATCTGTCCGTCTAATGGGTTCATCACCATAAAGCCTGCCTGTAACATCTGGCGGTGGTATTTGATAGAATCCAGAGGTGTCATCACCGTGTCTTTACCGCGGGTTGTGTTCCAGGCAAAAATGTGCATCGGTATCTTCTGGTCAAATGTTTTACGGATCTCTTCATCATCCATCCCTTCTTTTTTCAGGTTGCGCCAGCGGTCGCTTTGTTTGGCAGCAGCTTCTATCACATATTCATACCCTTTCCAGACGGTTCCTTTTTTAATATTTTCCTGGGCATTCAGCAGTTTCTGCATATAACTGATATGCTTTGCCACAGATTCTTCCGCATACATCTGCATTCTCGGATTGATGGTGGTATAGATCTTCAATCCATCGCGGTAGAGATTATAATTATCGCCGTTATTCTTTTTATGTTCCTTGCACCATTTCTTCATATCCTCGCCCAACACCATCCGGAAATAGGGGCCGAGGCCATTGTTCTCATTCAGTTTCTTATAATGGGTTTCAATAGGTTTCAGTTTTAAGACTTCTCCCTCTGCCGATGATAGATAATTCATGCTCACCATGCGGTTGATAACAAGATTCCGCCTTTCAAGTGAACGTCTTGGATTGGTGAGTGGGTTATAAATACCGGGCGCGTTGATCATGCCCACCAATAGTGCCGCTTCTTCCACATTGATACGATCGGGCTCTTTCTGGAAAAAAGTTGTGGAGGCATTACGGATCCCAAATACATTATTACTGAAAGCAACGGTATTAAGGTAGAGTGTAAGGATCTCGTCTTTGGTAAAATTCTTTTCCAGTTTGATGGCAATGATCGCTTCCTTCAGTTTTTGAATACTTCTGAGTACGAAATTTTTTGTGCTCCAGTTCTCTGTAAACAGGTTCTTGGCTGTTTGCATGGTAATGGTACTGGCTCCGCCTTCGCTGCCGAGGTACATAAAGGCGCGCATCAAAGAAAAACCATCAATACCGCTGTGGTCGTAAAAACGTTTATCTTCTGTAGCCACGAGTGCATTGATGACGTGCTTACTGATGTCTTTATTCAACACATCTACCCGGTCTTCAATGTAATACTTACCCATGGGCGTTCCATCATCAGCATACACCTGGCTGGCTTGTGAGGCAGTAGGATTTTCTATATCATCAATGGAAGGCATATCGCCAATCCATCCCCAATTGATCATCAGGAGGAATAAGATCACAAATGCAAAACCACCAAAGAAGATCTTCCAGAATATTTTTACTGACTTAGACATATCGTATTAAATAAAGTAAGTTCCTTTTACAAGGTAAAACTAAAAAAGGGTTTGTTTCTGATCGGTTAAAATTTATCAGGGAAAACCTGCTGAATAAATAAATGATAGCCCTCCACATCATCCTTGTTCACCAGGATCCTCATATTATAGTTACTGATCATGCTGAAACTGTATTTATCCGTAGTTAACCAGGGGATGATCCGGGATTTGGCCAAAGGTTTGGTCTTGTCGATATACGTGATCGCCTCCCTTGCATTGGCAAAGGGCCCGATCATCAGAAACTGGTACCGGGCATTGATCTTGCGGGTGCTGATCTCCACTCTCTGGGCACCTGAATAGGTTTCGCCATTGTAGCGGTTAAACGCATTGCGGCCCTCGGTAATAAAGATCGGGTCCACTTTATCCAGAACCACCACCACGTATTGTGTATCGGCTGCGTTAAAGAGATAGTTATTATCATTAACGGGTGCCCCTTTGATCTCATTGCTGAGATCCAGACGGTTCATCGGCATTTTTGGCATGGATGAAACAGAGTCCTTTTTGATTACCGCAGCCGTAGAAATGGTCTTGGTATTGCTCAGATCGGCCAGGTCTTTAGGCCCCGATTGAATTTTTCCGGGAATATTGAGTGTGGTATCTTTTTTATTATTGTTTGCCGCCTGTGCATTGGTACTGTTCAGATCCACCCCACGTTCTACAATTTCCATCGGCCTTTCAACATTGAGATTGGTGAGGTAATTCTCAATCTGCGCCCTTCTTTTCAATACATCGATCATCGTATTGGCTTTTTCTGCCAGCGGCGATTTACCAAACAGGGTTACAATATTCTGCAGGCGGTTGATCGCGGTACTGTCGTCTTTTTGCTTGATATAATAGATCGATTCAATATACAATAACTGAGGTGTCCAGTAGGTTTTTCCATGCAGTTTATCTGCCAGTTGTTTGGCTTCTTTGGCTTCTTCGAATTTGCCGGCGATGAACATATTGTAGATGTCTGCATATTGTTTTTCTGCGGGATCATTTTTCTTATCTGTTTTTACCACGGCATTGCCATTCAGCTTAGATGCAAATTTGCCGTTGGCAAATGAGGTCTTCAGAATATTGGCCACAGAATCGGATTTACCCTGCTGGCCATTCTTTTTATAACAGTAAACCAGGTTAAATAAAGAGGGCTCTACTTCCGCACTCTCAGGGAAACGTTTGACCAGTTCCTCGTACATTTCAATGGCAGAAGGAAAATCTTCCAGCATGTTTTGAAATGCCAATGCATTATCCAGCAAAGCTTTTTTGATGGCAGTATTGGAGCTGTCTTTTTGCGCCGGTGTTAAAGGAATATCTTTTGTGAGTGAATTCAGCGTAAGGTCCTGAACAGGTTCTTTTGTTGGGGCACCCTGCGTTTTTTTGTCATTCGGGTTAGCTGTAGCGGCTGTGGTCAATGCCATATTCACCGCTGTCTGTCTTCTCCAGTTATCTACATTGGGCCGGTTGCCCCATTTGCTTTTAAAATCACCCAGTCCCTTTGCTTTTAAGGAATTGTTGAGAAAATAAAACTCCGACATATTGCTTCCGAAAAGATCAACGGGTGCAGAAGACGATCCTGTTGGTAATGTATTGCCAAAGGAAAGGGGGTCGTTGCCCACATCTTTCAATCCTTTTTCTTTACGTAATTGTTTCAGTAATTTTTTTACAAAAGCCAGCCTTTCTTCTTCGGGCAGTAAGGATAGTTTCTGAAGACTGTCTTCCCGGGTAATAATATCCTGGTTGCCACTGATGATCTTTAAGGCAGGTTTTCTTTCTGTTACCCTTTGCTGATCGATCTCTTTCAGGATAGGGACCTGTATACTGTCGTAAAAATGATAAGCGTAACCATACGACCTGCGGGAATAATTCATATCACCCAGCAGCAGAAAACTTTTATTCTTTTGTTCAGGGTTACTCTCACTGTATTTTACACTCTTGAGTAATAAAGCCTGTGCGGCTGCATAGTTTTTTCTTTTCAATTCCAGTTCGGCAGCGGCATAATAAATGATATCGCGGTTGGCTTCGTATTTATCGCGCTTAGCCATCTTTAATAATTCATCCAGGTTCTTCTGGAGTGCATCTTCTTTTCTGCCTGCAGCAAGGCTTACAATATTCAACCTCGCATAAACTTCCATCAATGGATCGGAAGTGTGCTCTATGGATCTTTCATATTGTGTAATGGCCTGTGAATCTTTGCGGGCCCTTTCATATAGCTGGCCTGCGAGAAATTCCCATCTTGCTTTTTCCTGTCCGTTGGCTGCATTGCCCAATGCCCTTAATAAATGATCGGCTGCGGCACTGTACTGTTCCTGTTTATATAAATTATAGGCCGTTAACTCTTCGAGGTCGTTCTTCAGTCGTGGCGGAAAATTTGGGTCGGAGCGAATCAGCTCGAGCAGGCTGCCCGCTTCTACCAACTGGTCTTTTTCAATATAGGTTCTTGCCTGCCAGATAAAACTTTCGTTACGGCTTGGCGGAAAACTCATCATCTGCTTCCACACACTCCGGTTCTCTCTTGTAGCGATCGTAAAAATACCATTGGTGTTACTTGCATTACTGCCTATCGGAATATCATACCCATTGTCTTTGGCCGCAAATGCATAATTGATGTATTGGAAAACAGTTGAGGCTGAATCAAAATCCTTTCGGTATAAATAAGCTTTACCCATTAACAGGTATAATTTATCTACCCAGTCACTTCTCAGATCGTGCAGCAAAATACCCGCGGTGCATTTATAAATGATCGTATCGATCTCACCCATGGCGGTCTGGTCGAGCGAATAATTATAGAACGACAATAACTGTGTATAATCATCCTTATGCAAACCCTTGGCAGAATCGATCAGGCCATTGAGTTTGGTGTTGGCATTAAAATAATAATTGAACCGGCTTACCAGATCGTTATAAAAACGTTTG
>CBHRAM010000163.1:0-7649 GCA_966076165.1 uncultured Chitinophagaceae bacterium | reverse complement strand
TTCACAGGTGATGGCTACATCAACGGCTTTGTTACCTGCCTTGCGTTTTCCGGTTTTTGGGTCTAATTCGATAAGACGGGTGAATCCAAAATAGGTTCCGTATGATAGCCAAAGGCGACCGGTTGTAGGATCCAACATCACACCGGGATCAATGGCGTCATTCTCTTCGTAACCATCCGACGTGGCCACCACAACCGGCTCTGAATATTTAAAATCAGGCGAGGTTGGATCCAATGTCTTGTTCCACATGGTAAGAATCGCTCCTTTGTGGTTGGCTGAACCACCGGTTGCCCCATATATTACAAGGTAACGATCACCAATCTTGATGACATCAGGAGCTGCCCCGCCACCGGGCCTCACACCGCCGCCATACCATGTCCAGCCATCTTTAGAAATCAATCCGCCACCGCCTGTGCCGAATGTGTAATACTTGCCGTCACATTCAGCAATGGTTGATGGGTCATGGATAAATGGCCTTCCAACCTGTGCCGTTACTATTTGTGTTACAACCAATAAAGTTGTCAGGCAGATCAGTTTTGTTCTTTTCATGTGATGATAATTTGTTTTACTTACCCCGGGAACCCTGCATCAATCATCATTTTGCTGTACAGGTTCTTATGGGTCAGTTCATAAAAATTCGATTTCAGGATCCTTCTTATTGTACACACACCTATAAGGGTTATTCACAACTAATACTGAGGTTTTTTACGGGTGATCCTTTTTCATCTAAAAAACGAACACAGAAATTAGCCATGCCGGGCCCGTTGATCACTGCCCCGCGGATGATGTTCTTTCCCTTTTTAAGTGTTAAACGTGAAGAAGTACCATTATCTGCAATCAAATCCCTGTCGCCGGAAAGCATTAATGCTTCCTGTCCATTCAACCACCACATACTGCTGGAATTACATCCGGCAGCCAATCGCACGTTTTTGATCTCCTCGGTACAATTCACAACCGTAACAAGCCAAAAAAGCACGCCATACTTTGGCTTGTTAAGGGCGTATAAAAAATGGTATAAATTAAAGTTGAATGCCTTACTGTCCAACGCATACCATTTCAGTTCCTGGTTTTCCACTTGTATTGTTTCGCCATTTTTCGGAACGGTAGAGAAATCGCCGGAAAAATTATCGGTTGAAAAAGCTGTTCTGAGGTAGTTATCAGTGAATATATTATTCCTGGCAATATCTTTCTTTACAGGTTCCAGCACGAGCCAGCGTTGAATAAATCCCTCTGCATCCGGTGATTTAATAACAGTGGAGGAAGGTGTGAAGTGTTTGGATAGGGTATGTGTTGTATCACCTTTTATTGGTATAGGAGGGAGGGATGGCCATTGTCCCTGGCCCGGCCCTTGCGCGAGAACTGAATTGCCAATTATTTGTAATCCTGATAAAATGACAAAAATGATCACTGGCAACCAGGGTTTGTGTATTCTGTTCATAAGAAATTTCTTTTAGCAGGTAGTTTTTGATGTGATAGTGGATTGACCATAATGACCAATAATGATCATGTCAACTTTATTCGAAGCGGATCCAGTCCACCGACACATTTTTATTATCCTTCAACACCACAAATACATGCTGAACACCTTTGGGTAATGGATGGATGGGCGCTTTGGTTAGCTTCCAGTTACTGCTTTTCAGGATCGTGATTTCTGCAATCACGGGCCCGTTCGTATGGCCGGTGCGTATCTGTAATGTGCCACCTGTTTCAGACATAGCATTCACCGATACGGATCTTATTGGTTTGTTTCCGAAGTCAACACTGTTGTATTGTATCCATGCATCCTGTTTGTTGAAAATCGTTTTCCAACCGGCAAAACGATTGGCCGTATCAATAAAATCAACGGCAGTGCCTTCTTTGCTGATGGCACTATACCGGTCTATCTGGATCTCCGTATTTGCTTTGGTTACACCAATGCCCCTGAATGTGGGGATCACTTTTTTAATGGTGCCATCTGTATTGAAAAATAAACTGTCTGCACGGATCGAACGGGCCTTATCAAACTTTGGAGAATAATCCCTGTCGTGATAAAAAAGGTACCATTGATCTTTGAACTGAATCAGCGAATGATGATTGGTCCAGCAACCGGATTCAGATTCATCCATGATCACCCCGGTTACTTTAAAAGGCCCTAAAGGGTTATTGCTGGTCGCATATTCCAGCCTTTCGATCTTATTTTCTACATGCGGATAAGTTAAATAATACGTGCCATTTCTTTCAAAAAGGAATGGGCCCTCTTTTAATCCTTTTGATGGCAGCTCACCCAAAGTCTTTACTTCCGAATCCAGTTCCAGCATATTGGATTTTAATTTTGCTCCATAGATGTTTCCCGCTGACCAATAGAGATAGGCCTGCCCGTCTTTGTCAATAAATACATTCGGATCAATACCGCGAACATCTTTTATCGGTTCCGGCTGAGGTGAAAAAGGGCCGGTTGGTTTGTCACCCACAGCCACACCTATCCTGAACCCTCTGCCATAAGCAACTGTATCTTTTGGTGATGTAGGAAAGTAGAAATAATATTTCCCATTCCGTTCAATACAGTCCGGTGCCCACATACTATAACTATCGGGTTTAACCCAGGGAACTTTATTCTGTGTAACGATCATACCATGATCGGTCCAGTCGGTAAGGTTGGCAGAAGAAAATACATGATAGTCCTCCATACAAAACCAGCCCATGCGGCCCTTGCCTTCGGTGGCAAGGATATCGTGAGAAGGGTAGATGTAGACCCTGTCTCCAAACACACGGGCAGTTGGGTCGGCCGAATACTGGTTTCTGATAAGCGGATTTTGCGCATTCGCATATACCGTGAACAATGCAAGAAGGGTTAGCGTGGCGAGTGGTTTGCTGAATAATTTCATGGGAAGTGATTTTATCTTTTGATGAGCCTGGGTGTATGCATATTTTATTCTGTGTGAACCTTTCATTATTTATCCGTCGGAGTGATGGTTTCCGTTATTCTGAAATAATCGAAATCGGCAAATCCACCGGCATTTTTTGTCGCATAATTAAATAAGGCAAACCGGTAACCCATAAACTGCGGAATAGTGTATGCCATTTTTAACTGTGAGCCTGCCCGAAGCCATGTATGGCCATTCAGGCTGTAAAAGAAATCAGCTATATCTTTTTTGCCGGTAAAATTGCATTCGGCTTTAAAGAAAACAGTATTTTGATTTAATGGAATGCTTGCGGCTTCTACCGGCTTGCCTGTACTAGCGTTGATCATTACGATAGACCGGGTACTGCCTTCCAGTTTAACGCCGATCAGCCCGAACTGCTTTTGCAATAGTCCGATCCCTGCAAAGTCACCGTCTTTCATACCTGATACGTCCAGTGAGATGCTTCCTGAACATACGGGCCCGATGGTACGTTGTGTTACAGAGTTGCGCGAAAGTAAAAATGCGGTATCGATCCTCCCGGTTTTCAATCGTAAAAAACCTTTCCTTTCATGAACCGACCATAAGCTGTTATCAGGGTTATGGTTCCATTGCCAAACCAATGGCAGATCCGGTTCACCTTTTTTCCTTGTAAATTCATCAGAAGCAACCATGCCTGGAATCAGACTTTTGTTGGCAGCCAGATCGAGTGTTTCCGGTACTTTGCCATTAATGCCTAATACCGGCCATCCATATTCCCACTTAACAGGAACCAGATAGGGGATACGGCCCACGGCTCCATAATCACGGAACAGGTAAGCATACCAGGTTCCATCCGGCATATCGATCAAACCGCCCTGCGCAACACCAAGGTCCTGTAAGCCAATTCTGCCTTCCCATGGCCCTGTAATGTTATCTGCACGATGAATGACCACTGTGCGCATACCACCGGGTGGCCATGTAATATTGAACAGGTAATATTTACCATGGATCTTATACAATTGAGAACCTTCTGCTCCCAGGCCTCCTTTTTTTCCTTCCACCTGACTGGGCAAACTTGCATTTTCAATTAATACCGTGTTGATCCCTCCCTGTTTAACACCGGAAACATCTTCATTTAGTTCAACTAGGTTCAATTTGCCGGCGCCATACACCATGTACACTTTTCCATCATCATCAAAAAATAAAGAATGATCATGAAATGCCGGGCTAAATGCCACCCGTTTCCATGGCCCCTTCTCTATATTTCTGGTGGAATAGATGTAGGTTTTCCCGGTTGTTTGCGCAAAAGTGGTTACATAAAATATTTTATTATGGTACCGGATACTGCTGGCCCAGGAGCCTCTGCCATAGGTGCTTTTGCCATCAGTGAGATTAAGAGCATCCACATTTGCCAGTGTATCGTAAGCATAATTGACAAGCTTCCAGTTTACAAGATCGCTAGATCTCATGATGGGTACTCCGGGACTCATGTGCATGGTAGTGCTGCTCATGTAATAGTTACTGCCTACACGTACAATTGACATATCCGGCACGTCCGCGAAGATCAACGGATTCTGTGCTTTCGGCTGTGCGGTTGCAATACAATGTATCAGCAATGTCAAAAATGACAGAACAGATAATACTGTATTACGTTTTTCGATACCAGATCCCATAGTATTTCTTTAAACGGATTTTATTTTTTACCGGCCTTATCGCTAAGAAGCGAAAGCATTTTTTCGGCATATCTTTTTCCAAGCATCCTGTATCCTTCCGCAGTGAAATGCAGGTTATCCTGCGCATCCGGACAGCCAGCAGAGGATATGACGTAAGCATTTGTGATCATTTGCGGCAGGGTGGCGATGATCTTGTTCATACCTGCACAGATACCTCCCTGGTCAGCATTTACCGTTTCGCCGGCGAGTATGGGTACCTGTTGCGCTTGCAGGTTCAGGTCATGCAGCAGGTTGTCGTAAACAGATTTTACTTTCCGGGTCCATAAGGAATCATTGGTGTTTGATTCACCCTGGTGCAATAAGATTCCCTTCACAACCCCATCTTTCTGCGCAATTTTGGCAAGTTCTACCAGGCGGGCATAAGGGTTCCCATCGTATTGGTTGATCATACCTGTCATCCATGGCGGCGCTGTGGATACATAGGATTGATAGTTGTCTTTATCAAACAATTCAATTTTGCATCCGCCTACAGCAACATTGATCACACCAATTCTGATATCTTTCGGCAGATTCTCAACCATGGTCCTTCCAAAATAATCCGCCGGTGTAAGTCCTGTTCTGCAACGGCTTAACGGCGGAACAGCCGTATACCAATTCCCTTTACTGCGATGGAGATCCGGGCAGTCAACGGCTTCCAATACCTGAAAACGTGCATCAACATTCACCGTATCCTGTGGTTCTATTTTTGCATTGCCTTCCATATTGGATTGGCCGAAACAAAGAAAGATGTAGAATTTCTTGTCCTGCGAAAAAGTTTTTAATGCCGGCATCAGCAAGAGAGATAATGATAATAATTTCAATTTTATTCTCATGTTCTTTCAGTTAATTATTTAAAAATAGTTTTGGGTTACTTAAACAATACCTGTGCAAAATTGAAGAGGTTATTTCTCCATACCGGCCAGGTATGGCCACCGGGATATTCACTATACAGGTATTTAATATTCATCTCGTCAAACCTCAACAACATGGTTTTACAATTGGCGTAAGCAATGTCTTCTTTGCCACCCATGGATATCCATAAACTTTTAAGGTTATTGTTAATGGTTGACGCATTGTTTTTCATGAAGAGATATTGCGGATCTGACAGTGCGGGCTGGTTGGCAAACCAACCGGAACTGAACACGCCCAGGTAAGCAAACAGATCAGTGTTTTTAATACCTGCGTACAATGTCTGCAGGCCACCCAATGATAATCCTGCGAGCGCCCTGTTCTTTGCGCCCGTTTCAGTGCGAAAATTATTTTCAATAAAGGGGATCACGCTTTGCCTAATCTCGTTCTCAAATGTTTTTAATGACTGCTCTCCAAAACCCGCCATACCACCACCGCTAAAATTGCCATCCATCATTACGATGATCATCGGGTTGGCTTTTTTGGCAGCGATCAGGTTGTCAAGGATCAGGTCGGTTTTGCCCTGCTGTGACCATCCTCTTTCATCTTCGCCACCGCCGTGCAGAAGGTATAGCACAGGATATTTTGTTGTGGTGGTGGAATCGTAGGCAGGAGGGGTGTACACATAACATTGCCTCCAGGAATTGGTGACCCTTGAAAAATATCTTTTTATGCGGATATCGCCGTGTGGCACATTACGCATGGCATAGTATCCACCGCCTGCAAAAGGAATTTCGATACCACTTGCCATCCTGCCCATACCATAAAATGATTCACTTGCCGGATCGGCGAGTGCAACACCATCAATCAGCAACGAATAATAATGAAACCCTTCACTTACTGAATCAGTAGTAGCCGTCCACACACCATTCTCATCTTTTACCAGATCGTATTTTTTACCAAGATCGATCTGCACCCTTTTTGCATCAGGGGCTTTGATACTGAATTTTACACGGCTGTCAATGGTTACCTGTGGATAGGCCCCGTTGCGTATATTGGTTGCAGCCGGTGCACCTGCTACCGGGTATTGGGAAAAACTGGATGGGTCAACCGGTTTAAACAATAATTGCGAGAACATAAACAACCCATTCTTCCACACTTTAAAATCATGCACACCCGGTTCAATAAAATAAATATGCGGCACATTATTTTTTTCAAAATAATCATGTGTGCGTTTGCTGAAACTGATGAGTCCATCACTTGCACCACAGGAAATAAATAACAGTTTTAGTTTTTTTCGTGCAGCTTCCGGATCGGGGAGGAGTTCTGCGGGTTGCTTTGTATTGGGTGCTGATGAAAATCCTCCCACCCAGGCAAACATATCCAGGTTACCTAATCCAAAATTCAATGATTGTCCGCCACCCATTGACAGTCCTGCAATGGCGCGGTGTGCCGCGTCTTTTAAAACAGGGAAATGTTTTTCAATATGGGGGATCAGGTCATTGAGCAGGTCTTTCTCAAAAGTTGCAAAGGCCTGAACCTTATCCGGCGCCATGATATTACCCGTGGCCCTGTCGTCTTTCATAGCCCTTCCGTTTGGCATCACAACGATCATTGGCACGAGTTTTCCTTCGCTGTACAGGTTATCGAGTATTACCTGCGGGTTACCTCCATTCAGCCATTCTTTTTCATCTCCACCAATACCATGGAGCAGGTATAATACAGGATAGTTTGTTTTAGTGGAATAACCGGGTGGTGTATAGATCAAAGCACGTCTTTTGGTATCAACCGTTTTGGATTCATAGGTGATCGTATCCAGGTTCCCGTGAGGAATGTTTTCGCGTTTTACGTCAAAGCCTGCGGATGCAGGTTTTACGGCAACCTGTGAATAGACAGTAGTAGAAAAGATCAGCAGGACAAAAACGGTGAATGTATATTTTCTCATGAGCATTTATTTGGGAAATGATTCTAATGTTCGCATATCAGCTGTATGGTTTCATTTTTTGAAAAGCAAGGGTGCCATTTCATGGAGGCTGTGGCGCCATGTGAGAAATTCATGGGCTGTATTCTCAGATATATAGGAAACGGCATTGATACCTGCACTCTTTAAAGCAATGGTGGCATTTTTAACAGCATCGGGCCTTTCTTTGCTTCCGCAACTCAGGAAAATGAGTTTAACTTTTGATTTGTCCTTGATCTCTTCGGGTGTATAGGTGCCTCCGCTAAG
>CBHRAM010000162.1:0-7695 GCA_966076165.1 uncultured Chitinophagaceae bacterium | reverse complement strand
CCGGAAATTACCGGCATTTTTTAATTGCTGCACGGTTCTGTTATTATAGCTATATCCTGTATAGGTCCAGAAAGATCCTGAAATGATTCGGTTGATAATAACCGGATCCGAAGGCTGTGATTTTAAAGCGATCAGGATTGTATCTTCTCTTTTTGAGATGTTCAGAAACGAATTTTCAGATTTTGACATATTAGCTGTATCGCGTTTCAGGTCTAGAATCATACTTTGCATGAATTCCTTTTCTTTAGCAGTATCTGTAATGTGTTCGCGGATATTTTCTGCAATAAAGCCCATACTCACTGCCAGAAAGATCATCAATCCTTCGAGCAGGTATTCTTTGAAACTTTTCTTTTCTACGTGTGGATGGTGATGGACTTCCATTTGCGTACTATGTTTTATGTTATAAATTTACTTACCGGAAACACGAACCTTAATTCAGTGATTTACTGTTACTCCAAATGATATTCTTCATTAAATAATTTCAGCAGTTTAATGTCTTGTTTTAAGATATCCCGATAATAACCTCCTATATCATGTGTTTTAAAATCAATATAGTCTAAACGGTTTACATAGTCTTTGAAAGCAACCTTATCATAGGTTTTAAAAAGAACAGTGTCGGGGATGCCGGCATCACTCAGAAAATCATTTTTTGTGTTTAAATTGTCTAATAGTTTTCGGGATGTAACCCTGCCAGTGATTCCAACAAAGCTCGTGTCTGTATAATGCTGCAGGTTGGTTAAAAATTCACTGTATTTGGTATAATGATCTATTGTAACGTTATAGTTCAGAATTTCTTTTTTTACGGTCTCATTCTCAATCAGGCTGAATGTTGAAGGATTTTTCAAGAGCGTTAATGCAATGGCAGGTGGTGTGTAAATTTTCCAATAAGTAGCATTGAAGAGAGCTTTACAGAATTTTCTTTCATTTCCTTTTACTGATAATGAATCAACATAGAGATGAGATGAATCAACCCATGAATGATAAGTTGGAATATAATTGTCAATCAGATCATGCAAAAGGATAGTGTCTTTTACCAGGTCTTTTTTTAAGGCGGCAATAATCTGTTTTTCATTTTTTTTATCAGAAAAATGTTCTCTGATATTTTCTGCAAAAAAACCCATGGTTACTGCTAAGAATATCATTAAGCCTTCGAGTAGATATTCTTTAAAGTTTTTCTTTTCGACATGCGGGTGGTGGTGAACTTCCATGAGGGCAATTTTGAAATTTTAAAATCAGGTGAGCTATTCGTTTTCCTAATGATATTCTTTTTGCAAAAATGCTATGGTGCTTTCTGCTTTTGTTTCCAGTTTCTGAAGTCTGGTTATCATCAGGTAATCGCTTCCTTTTATTTCACTAATATAAAAAGCAAGATCTTTCTGAATATTTGTATCGTATGATCTCAAAGGCGGGTTATCGGTTGGTCTGATAATATTAAAACCTTCCGCCATTTTGTCGAAAACAAAAGGATCGTACATCTTGCATAAAACAGGATAAAGCTCTTTCCTTTCATCATTCTCATCATTCTGTACCCGGTATATATTTTCCACTTCTTTCGCATATCCGATAATACTGTCAGAAACTGCTTCATTTCGTATCAGGCGCATAGAACCGGAATTTTTTAATTGGGTAACGGTGCGGTCATTACTTTGAAAAATAGGATAGCGCGTAACCTGACGGCCAAAATAATACAAATCATTTTCATGTCCCTTAATTTGGCCGGCGTTAAGTAAGAACAGCAGGGAGTCAATGGATTTCAATTTTACATTCTGCTCCGCAATCAGCAGGTGCTTTATTCTGGTTGTGTCTGTTTTAAGATCCTCAATAAACGTTTGGATATAATCGTTTTCCTTATTTACTTCTGCAAGATGCTCACGAAAACTCTCCGCAAAAAACCCCATAGTAACTGCTAAGAATATCATTAATCCTTCGAGCAGGTATTCTTTGAAACTTTTCTTTTCTACGTGTGGGTGGTGGTGGACTTCCATAAAAGCAGTTTGGGGTTTGTAGTCTGGGGTTTGGAGTTGTTAAAAATTTATTCGTTTTCTAAACGATATTCTTTATTAAGTAATTCAATCAGATCATCAGCCATCTTTTTCTGATTATACAGGATAGTTGTTTGTCCAAAAAAAGTGGCTTTCCGTTGGTGAAGAAAATAGATCAGTTGATTAATCTGATCCGGGTTTCTGCTGCGTAATTGCGGATTTCCTTCAGGACGACTGATATAAAACCGGGAGCCTGTGGCAAAATCTTTCTCACTCATTTGATTGCGGATCATATTTGACCGAATGAACATTTTATCAAAAACAGTAGCATCAAACAGCAAACCGATCAACGGGTAAACCATTTCATTTTCTTTTGCCTCGAGCAATCCCAACTGTTCGTATTTATACACATTTTTTTCGTAGTCTAACATACCATTTAACACTTCCCGATTCTTAATTAAACGGGTATTTCCTGAGTTCTTCATTTCATTAAAAGAATTCAGATTGGTTTCAAAACGCCCGCTGCGGGTAGCTACCCTTGCAAAATAGTACAGATCCTGACCCTGATCTGTAGGCCCGGGTTGTTGAAGAATCGTAATTAATGAATCGAATGATTCAGATCTTTTATACAAGGCAGCTATCCATACGTTTAAATTAGTAGTATCCCTTACCAGATCTTTTTTAATATTTTCTATATATTCTTTTTCCCTGGTCTTATCACTTAAATGTTCTCTAATGTTCTCTGCAATAAACCCCATAGTTACCGCCAGAAAGATCATTAATCCTTCGAGGAGGTATTCTTTGAAGTTTTTCTTTTCAACGTGAGGGTGGTGATGAACTTCCATAGGGTAATTTTGGAATTTTGGAATTGGGAAATTTTGAAATTTATTTTTTGTCTAAGGTCATCATATATTCATAACTAACTATGGTCGATTAACTATTGTCTCCTTCTACTCTGTTTCTAAATGATATTCATTTTGAATAAGTTTTGACAAGGCTTCCCCTTTTTTGAGCAATTCTTTTTTATTCTGGTAAATACCGAAACGTGTATTCTTAATGTAATGCATCCAGGTTGAAAGCTCTGATAAAACTTTCGTGTCGGTTGTTTTTAACGCAGGGAAATTTACAGGCCTTAATACATTCTGGGCATTTGCTGTATTTGTAATTTGATTAAAAACGGTCCCGTTAAATACCTGAACTGCCAGTTTTCTAAATTCATTTGTTTCCTGTATTTCAATTTCTTCAAATTGACGGATGCCAGGCACTATGGCGTAATATTCTAAGATGCTGTTTACTACTTTTGAATTTTTAATCGCCCTGAAAGCCCCCGTACTTTTTAATTGTTCAAATGTTCTTGTATTGTTGGGGAAAACCTCGTCTTTTGTTGCCAACCTTCCCAAATAGTAATAGGTATTATTTCTTTCTTTTACAATCGGTTCATTTAATATATCGGTGAGACTATCGTATTTCACAAATCTTTGTTCATACATGGCCAGTTGTCTTATAAGAACAGCTTTGTCCACCACCAGATCTTCTACCAAAGATTTCATGTATTGCATCTCCTTTTCTCCGTCTGCGATATGCTCCCTTATGTTCTCTGCAATAAACCCCATACTCACCGCCAGGAAGATCATCAACCCTTCGAGCAGGTATTCTTTAATATTTTTCTTTCCAACATGTGGATGATGGTGTACTTCCATGGAGAGAATTTTGAAATTTTGGAATTGGGAAATTGGGAAATTTAAATGCGGGCGTCTTTAAATATAATAATTAATCTAATATCTCTAACCAGTCGCAGTGGAAAATTTATCCGGAGTTGGTTAAGATATACTGATTTGGTCTGGATACAGTCATGTTATACAACAAATGGCAGATAGAAACTATCTGCCATTTGTTGTAATCCTATATGATCAGTTGTTTTATCCTTCCAGCAACGCCTGCGCGTAATCGCGGCAGCGTTTGGTTTCTTTTACGGCGTTGGAACCTGACGGGATATCGTATTCCAGTTCGATGGTGCAGGGGAATTTGTATTTCTTTTCTTTCATCAAGGCAAGGATCTCTTTTAAGGGTGTATCGCCCTCGCCCCATGGCATGTTTTTGCCGCCGTTGGCCTTGGTTTTACGGTCCTTGAGGTGCATGCTGGTAATGAACCTGTGTTTGGATTCGATCAAAGACAGCAGGCTTTCTTTGGTATTGCCGGCAGCCATATAATGTCCGCAATCGAGGTTGAGTGTATTGTAAGGTGATTGTGCCAGAGCCGTATCCCAAGCCGTTTCGCTTGCTTGCAGATGGGCGTGGTAACCGATATATACTTTATGTTTTGCAGCCAGATCGCCTAAACGTTTGGTCTGGGCTGGATCAGCCGGTAATTCAACACTTACAGATGTTGCGCCCAGGGCTTTGGCTGCACGTAATGAGTATTCCACTTCCCCATCCGTATTTTCCGGGGCGAGTGAATTGGGTTTATAGGCAAAGAAATAAATGCCTGCTGCATTGAATTTTTTACGAACCTCTGCAAATTTATCCATTGACACAGATTCTCTCCATGCTGCTACCTGTTCCTGGTATTGTTTGAGCTGGGCCTTGATCTCATCACTCAAAGGCTGCGCCGGCTGGCCGGGTACACGGGCCGGCATTTTTACAGGATTGGCGGGTTTACCGAGATAGGTTTCCACTTCATCCCCTTTTAATTCAACGGCATTGATATTACTGTCTATACAATATTGTAATAACTGATCCGGGGTACTGGGCATACTTCTGTATGAATAGGTAGTTACCCCTATTTGCACTCCTTTGATGAGTGAGTTGGGTTTGGATTGGAAAAGATTACCTGCAAAAGCAGATTTTCCTGCCACCAATACACCTAAGGATGCAAGGGAACTTTGATAAAGAAATGCACGACGTGAGGGGTTTACTGACATGGCAAGCTGTTTTACGTAAAGAAATGATGACTTTTAAAAATAGTCAATTTCTATGTCAAACTTAAAAGAAATCATGCATCCCATAAAGCTGTTTGCCACAGCAACTCATTGGCTTCAAATCTGTGATAAGCGGATTTTATTTTATACTATTAGAAAATTTATTGCAACATCTTGCAACGCTAGTTTTCAAAATAACCTTTTGTTTATCAATTAGTTTCTGTTTTAAGATTATCTCCGTTGAATTTAATAGCAGTTTACCATAAAAAATGATTTTTCTTTTCATTCAATAATATGTAAAATATTTCTATATTTAATTCAAAATCCATATTCATGAAACACCTCAGTTTGTATTGTCTGGTGCTGCTTGGTTTATTGTATATCCCTTCTTCTGCCCAGCAATTGGATGATGTATTAAAAACTGCCAAAAAAGAAAACAAGATCGTGATGATCCTGGTGGAATCGGAAAAATGCACACAGTGCAACGATGTTGCCAACCAGGCATTAGCTTCGGAGGTTAGCAAAAGAGCCATTAACGCAAGTTGTATTTTATTGAAAGAAAAGAAAGTGCCTGATGAGTTGACCAATACTTATGCCACCTATTTATTTAATGAAGGATTTTTTGGTGCGATCTATATTGACGCCGAGAAAAATATACTACAGGTGTACCATGGCAGTTCTTCCTTTTATAAACCCTATCTGGATAACCTTGAAAAGGCCATCAGTGAAAAAGAAAGCAGTACTCCCAAGCTGAATGAATTGATCAATAATTATTACAGCAAAACAGGAAAGTTCGAAGCTGCTTTTCAGCTGATCGAAAAGATCAAAAGTGTAGGGCTTGAGCCCAAAGGAGAACTGATAGATGATTTTGCACAGAAAGCACCGGCAGATTCGGCCACATCATTAAGTTTTTTACAATTTATTGAAAAGGCCGCTCCTTTGGTCGGATCCATTGCACAGAGTTTTATTGAAAAGAACCGCGACACTTATAATATGGCCTGGTACAGAATGTCGCTGCAGGAAAGGCAGTCCATTAACAACAGGATCTATCAAAAATCCATACAAAAAGCGGTAGCTAATAAAGACCTGCAGTATATGTACAGAGTGGCTTCTTCAAGACAGAATACTTTTCAGTCGCAGCCGGAAAGAATGCAGCAGGTGTATCAGGAAACATTTTTGCTGTATTATAAAGGGATACACGACAGTGCAAACTATTTAATGAATGCTACCCGATTCTATGACACTTATTTTATGACGATCAATGTTGACAGTGTTTTAAGGGTTGATTCAATAAAAAAGGCAGGGTTATTTAAAAATGCTCCTCAAAGGCCCGCCGGATCAGCAGTTGTTGGATCAAATACTCAAATGATTGGCTTTACACCCATTGCATCTTTTTATGCCGGCGCCCTAAATGACGGTGCATGGACGATCTATACTTACACAAAAAAACCAGAGTACCTTGGAAAAGCTTTGCTTTGGGCAAAGAGGGCCAATGAGTTTATAGACCAACCGGAGATCATGGATACCTATGCCCGGCTTTTATACAAAACAAATAACAAGAATGTTGCGATCACAATAGAGACAAAAGCAATTGAAGTGAGGAAATCGCGGAAAATTGATGCAACAGAATATGAGAAAGTACTGGATGCCATGAAAAAAGGGCTGGCAAAAATTGATGAGTATTAGATATCCTACGCAATAGCTATCCATTTTACCAGGCTGATGGTGCCGGTCTGATGCGCAAGCTTCACCATCTACAATGTATTGTATGCAAAGTATGTAATGATTGAGTATTCATTAATTGTTTAAAGGCCCTGCTCGTTTTAGTGATTTTGGTTATTGTTTTTTTGCTTTGGCTGCTTCTTTTTCCTTCTTTCTGAAAAATCCGCGAAAGAAGATATTATGTTGCAGCGCTTCCAGATCCTGGTCAAGCTTTATGGAGCTTGATTTAAGGTTATCAAGAATGGCTTTGAGGTTTTCAGTCGATTGCCTGCTATGGAGTAACATGCCAACGGGTGCAGCGGTATCTTTAATTCCCTTGTTCAGGGTCGATGTGGTTGACTGCAGGTTATCAGCTACTTCGTTAATTGTTTTTGACACCTGCTCAATCTGAGAAACCGTTACCCGGAGTTTTGAAAAGATCACCGTATCTGAAACAATATCATCTGCAAAACTTCCTTTGGTTTGAAACTTAGCAGCGTAATTATCAAGGTTAGCGGTTAACTGGCGGGTATTTACCGAAGCCTGTTTTACAATTGCCACTACCGACTGAAGATTGCGAAACAGCGATTCATCTTTCAATAATTTGCCAACGGTTCCTTTCCCTTCTGCCAAACCGTGCGTAACTGTTTTTATATCTCCAGTTATCTCCAGAAGATTCAGGTTGTTTTTCTGCAGGGTATTCAACAGGTCATCTGTTGATAATGTTTTTTCTATTGCCAGTATATCTCCCTCTTTGATCACAGCAGAATCCACGGAGCCGCCAACGATCACAACGATCCGGTTTCCGATCAATCCATCAGAACCGATTTTAGCCCTGGCATCATGATGGATAAAGGGAACCGATTTGTTTTCGATCTTCATGTTCACTTCCACCAGCGAGTTGTTCAGAAAGGAAATGGATTTTACCGTACCCACGCTTACGCCCTGGTACCATACATTATTGCCCGGCTGTAATCCGCTGATATCAGCAAACAATGCTTTGATGGGGGTACTGCTCACAAATAGTTTATGCTGTCCGCCCAGGGTAAACACCCCTACCAGAAAAATGGCGATACCTACTGTTGTGAACAGGC
>CBHRAM010000161.1:0-7748 GCA_966076165.1 uncultured Chitinophagaceae bacterium | reverse complement strand
CCCTTGGATTCAACAATTTTTTCGAGTCGTTTTTCAAAATAGCTTTGCACTTCTTCCATGCTCTTCAACCCTTCTCTCTGCATCAGTTGTTTGATGGCATCTGTTTTCTCCCAATAATTTTTGGGGCACTCATCACCCCCAACATGAATGTATTCGAAAGGAAATAGTTGTGCTACCTGTGTCATTACCTTATCAAGAAATTCGTACACTTTTTCATTGGCGGGACAAAGAGTATTATCTACCAGCGCAATGGGTGGTGCTCCGTGTGACCAATCCATGATCACTTCCCCCGATCTAACGCGGTAAGTATTGGCTTCGGGTGTGCAGGAGAGTTCAGGATAAGAAACCACGGCTGCCAGGCTATGGCCGGGCACATCTATTTCGGGAAGGATATCTACAAAACGTTCTTTGGCATATTTCACCAGTTCCTTAATGTCTTCCTGTGTATAGAATCCGCCAAAGTCACGCGGCTCATCGGGTGTGGGTGCAGAGAAGGTTCCGAAGCTTCCGATCTTCTTCACATTCCAGGCGCCTACTTCTGTTAGCTTAGGCAGCCCTTTGATCTCAATACGCCAGCCTTCATCATCTGTTAAATGCAGGTGAAGGAGATTGTATTTGTAACGCACCATATCATCGATGAACAGTTTTACTTCTGCCTTGGTAAAGAAATGGCGGGCTACGTCGAACATCAGGCCACGCCAGCCAAAACGCGGTTTGTCTATCACTTCCACAACGGGCAGTTCCCATCTAACATTTTCACTTAGGGTCTTACTTTCGATTTCTTTGGGCAGCAGCTGCAGCAGGGTTTGTACACCATAAAATAATCCGGCAGGTTTTTCAGCTGAGATCGTAATATTTTTTGAAGTTACACTTAAACGATATCCTTCATTACCGATCTGGTCCTCATGTTTTTCTCCAAGGATCAGCCGTATCGTAGCTTCCGGTGCCTTGGTTTTTACGGATACTTTTTTACCGGCTGCCAATGAAAGGCGTTCCGTTAACACATCAATGGATTGCTTCATGTCAGTGGCCGAAGCCGCTTCAATGATCACAGAAGCCGGTAAGGTAAAATTACCCTTGCCTTGTTGTAAAGAAACGGGCTCCGGAATAATGGAGATCTGTTTCTTTGTGGTTTGTGCGGTTGAAAAAAGGCAAATAAAAAGGCCTAAGATGGCAACTGTTTTTTTCATCTAGCGATCGTTTAATATAAATAGTACGGTATTTCCTCTCACCCGATCATCTCGCCATAGCTTATGGCAGATGGGCAATTTCAGCTTAAATATCTATCTTTTCGAAAGACCTTTCCAAAAAAAAATGAAAAGACTGTGATTTTTTAAGACTTACTACGAATCACTATCCAGGGAAAAGAATCCATCCATGCGAACACAGGCACAGAAAGACATTTTTGTACAATTAATGGATGATCACAAGGGGATCATCATCAAGATCTGCCATACGTATTGTCAGGACAAAAATGACCGTGAAGATCTGGCCCAGGAGATCCTGTATCAACTATGGAGGTCGATCGACAAATTTGATCAGGATCAACGGTTTTCCACCTGGATGTACCGTGTGGCCCTGAATGTGGCGATTGATTTTTACCGGAAGAACAAACTAAAGAAACAGGTAATCAGTTTACATGATCAACCCGTATCGATCGCTGATCATCCGGATGAAAAAAAAGAACTGGAAACGGATATCTGGCAACTGCAGCAATTTATCAGCGAATTAAAAGAACTGGACCGGGCATTGATGTTCTTATACCTTGAATCCAAAACCTATCGTGAAACAGCAGAGATCCTTGGCATTTCAGAAACCAATGTGGCTACAAGGATCAGCCGAATCAAAGAGCAACTCAAACAAAAATTCACAGTTTTAAAAAAATAAACATGGAAGACCTTGCATTAAAAAATATCTGGAAACAATACGATGAGCAGATCGCATCATCAAAAGCATTGAACCTCCAGTCATGGGCCCTGCACCTCCATTGCGTAGAGATGGTGCAAAACCAGAAAGCCGCATCCAAATTGGGGTCATTGGCCAAGTTCAAAGGCAGGGCCGTGGCATTCGGTGTGCTATGGATATTATTCCTCGGGATCCTGGTCTATGGCAACCGTTTCAGCAATCCGTATTTCAGTTTTTCAGTGATTGCCATCCTGTTTTTCAACATATATGCTGTTATCATTTATGTAAAGCAGATCCTCCTCATTCAACAGATCGATTACAATGGCCCTGTGACCGCCATTCAGGAAAAACTGGCAAAATTGGAAACATCTACGATTAACAGTACCCGGATCCTGTGGTTACAGTTGCCGTTTTACAGCACTTTTTTCTGGCACAGCAGCTGGATCCATTTCAACGAATGGCAGTTTTGGCTAACTGCCTTCCCCATAACTCTCGGCTTTGTTTTTCTTGCTATTTATCTTTATCAGCATATCACTGCCGATAACCTGGACAAAAAATGGGTCAAGGCTGTTTTGATGGCTGGGCCGGAATATAGATCCGTGTTACAAGCAGTCGGTTTCCTGAAAGAAATAGAGGCTTTCAAAGAAGAAATGGCCTGATACAGGGTGGCATCCTTTCATTTTGATTAAAAAAAGATAAAATGCGGTAAAATACCCCCTTGTTTTAAGGGTTACGGGTGTTTTGGTATTGTATTTGCCTTAAGGGGATAATGCCTATTTTTACCACTCAAACCCATGACCCCCTGAAGCGCTTCTTAACCATACTTCGACGAACAGTTCTCACTATCATCGCTATTATCCTGTTGGCATTCATCGCTATCCAAACGGACCTGGTACAGAACTGGCTGGTAGGCATGGCTACCTCCAAACTTTCCAACGCCCTGGGTACAGAAGTGAGTGTGAAAAAAGTAAGTTTTTCGCTGTTCAACCGGTTTAACCTCGAAGGAACCATGGTGAGGGATAAACAGAAAGACACATTACTGTATGCCGGGCAGTTAAAAATAAGGATCACCGATTGGTTCTTTCTGAAAGATAAGATCACTTTACATTTTGCAGGTTTGGAAGATGCAGTGATCAAGTTGAACCGGAAAGACTCGGTATGGAATTACGGTTTTATTGTAGATTATTTTGCTTCTCCTACCCCATCAAAGAAAAAAAGCGGGCTGGACCTGAATCTTAAAAAGCTTGATCTTAAAAATGTACGCCTTCAGAAGAACGACCGATGGGTGGGTGAAAGAATGGACATCACGATCGGTAGCCTGGTACTGAATGCAGATAATATTGACCTGAATAAAAAAATCTTTACGATCAGCAGTCTTGATCTTGACAACCCTTCTGTTAAGATCCAGCAACTGGATGCACTTCGGCCAAAACCATTGAAACCAAAAAATGCAGTTGTTGACACCGGCATGTATTTTAATGAGGGCAATATTACCCTGAGGGCCGGGGAGATCAATATCCATAATGGGGTATTGTTTCTTGATGCCGATCTGGATAAGCCTTATCCCAATTTTGATGGGGCCCATATTCAGATGAGTAAACTGAACGGGAAGCTGCAGAATGTTTCTTTTATCAAAGACACGATGCGGGCCAATATTGACCTGTCGGTAAAAGAAAGAAGCGGGCTCGAATTGAAAAAATTAAAAACACTGTTCAGGTTTACACCACAGATCATGGAATTGGCCAAACTGGACCTCCAGACCAACCGGAGCCGGTTAACCAATTACTATGCGATGAGGTTCAAGGATTTCAATAAAGACTTTGGCTATTATATCAGCAAAGTGCATATGACTGCGCATTTCAAAGATTCGAAAGTGAATTCGGATGATATCGCCTTCTTTGCACCCGAACTGAAAGACTGGAAACGCGATGTAGTTCTCAGCGGTAATTACGAAGGAACCGTTAGTGATTTTACTGTACAAAATCTGTCTGCAAGATCCGGCAGTGGCACCAATATCAATGGCACCCTGCACATGAAAGGCCTGCCCGATATTAATACCACCACGATCAATTTTACTGACGGCACATTGCTTACCAACTATTATGACCTGGGGATCATGGTCCCTTCTTTGAAAAATGTAAGTTCTCCCAATCTAGCTGCACTGGGCAATATTATTTACCGGGGTAATTTCAACGGCACCATCCGGAATTTTGTAACGGCAGGAAGTTTCAGTACACAATTGGGTGGTGTTGTAACAAATATCAGCCTGCAACTTCCCCGTAAAGGAGAACCTGTTTATACAGGTGCGATAGAAACCAGCCGCTTTAATATGGGCAAATTTCTCAGTGACAGTTCTTTGGGATTGGTTGATTTTAAAGGAAAGATCACAGGCAGCAGCTTTACCATTGATAAACTTAAGACTACACTGGAAGGAAAGATCTCCTCACTTGAGTTTAACAAATACACCTATACAAATATCACCACGAACGGAACCTTTCAGAAAAGATATTTTAATGGTGAGATCAAGATTAATGACCCCAATCTCGATTTTACCAGTACGGTTGAGATCGATCTTACCAAAGAACTGCCGCGTTTCAATATCCTGGGTGACCTGGTGCATTCAAACCTGAGCACACTTAACCTGTTGAAAAAATCGAAGTACCCGATTGAGTTGACCGGGCTGTTGGACGTAAACTTTACAGGCACCACTATTGATAACTTCCTGGGTAATGCGAAATTTCTGAATGCCAGCATCAAAAGTGGCGATACTAAATTGAGTTTCGACTCATTAAACCTTGAATCCGGTTTTGCAGATTCTGTAAAAACATTACACCTCGGCAGTAATGATTTCAATGCGAATATTACCGGTAAGTTCAGCATCCTGAATTTACCGTCAAGCTTTCAGGGTTTTCTGAGCCATTATTACCCTACGTATATTAAGCCGCTGAAATCCATTCCACAGAACCAGGCTTTTGCTTTCTCAATCAAAACATATAATATTGAGCCTTATCTTAAGATCGTAGATGATAAGATCTCCGGTTTTAATAATGCTACCATCAATGGCAGCGTAGATACGCGAAACAACCAGCTAAATGTAACTGCAGCGATCCCTACCGGCAAATACGATCAGATCTATTTCACCGGGCTTGACCTGAAAGGAAAGGGAAACAGGGATACACTGTCTTTAACGGGAACGATCAGCAGTACACAGGTGGGCGACAGCCTCAGGTTCCCCAACACAAGGATCAATATTGTTTCCAACCAGGATCATTCCATTGTATCGCTTAAGACCAGTGCCGATAACACATTAAATGAAGCCGATTTATATGCAGATGTTTATACCATGCAGGATGGGGTAAGGGTCCAGTTCCGCCCCTCCTCCTTTGTTTTAAATGAAAAAAAATGGAGCATAGAGAAAGCCGGCGAGATCTCTGTGATCAACAATATCATAAAGGCCCAGAATGTGAGATTCACACAGGGCTTCCAGGAAATATCAGTAGAATCCACACCCGGTGGTGGTGGCAAAACAGGCAACCTGGTAGTGAAACTCAAAAACCTGGTATTGGGCGATCTTACCAATATCTTCTTTAAAGACCCGAGATTACAGGCGGTTACCTCTGGATCTATTTTATTGGATGACCCCTTGGGTGATTTCAGTGCAACCGCTGAACTGAAAGCTGAGCAATTCCGGATGGATGATGATTCAATCGGACTGGTAAACATACAGGCAGGGTATAATGCGAAGACCGGGAATATTCCTTTTACGGTTCAGTCACCGAATGATGCTTATAATTTTTCTGCCAGAGGAAATTACAATGTAAAAGATACCACGGGTAAATCATTCCTGGTTGATATCAACCTGGCCAATACCAAAATTGATTTTCTCCATAAGTTTCTGAATACTATTTTCAGCGATATCAAAGGACAGGCATCAGGCCCATTAACCATCAGCGGCGACCTGAGTGCCCCTGATCTTTTCGGAAAGATCAAACTCAGGAATGCGGGGATGAAAGTGAATTATACACAGGTATATTATACAATAGATTCGGCAGATGTTAATTTCACCAAAGAGGGTATTGACTTTGGTACTTTCCGCATACACGACAGGTATAAAAATACCGGAACCGTAAGCGGCCGTTTATTGGAACATGGGTTTAAAGATATGGAGTTCGATTTCAGGTTGAAAACAGATAAACTCCTGCTTATTGATACAAAGGCGGTTGACAACCAGCAATTTTACGGTAAAGCGATCGGAAGTGCAACCCTTACAATGGTTGGGCCCGAATCGGATGCAAAGATGAAACTCATTGCCGTATCAAACGACAGTTCACATATCTATATTCCCAATTCAATAAGTAAGGGAAGTGGTGAAGCAGACTTTATTGTTTTTAAGCAGTACGGAACAGAAATGGCAAAACTGCACTCCAACAGTAATTTTAACCTGACGGTTGATCTGGATATCACTGCCAACAATAAAGTGATGATCGATGTGATCCTGGATGAGTTAACGGGTGATGTGATCAAAGCGGTAGGAAATGGAAACCTGAAAATAATTGCAGGCACTTCAGAACCACTCAGCATGCGTGGCCAGTATAATATTGAAAAAGGAAGTTATCTTTTCAATTTTCAGAGTTTTATCAGAAAACCATTTGAGCTGTTACCCGAATCCGGAAACTTTATCAAATGGACAGGCGATCCTTTTAAAGCAGACATTCATATCGATGCAAGATATACTGCTGAGCGGGTGGGACTTTCAGAACTGGTAAGCGGATTGAACATCAACGATCCCGCGGTTACCGGTTATCGAGGAGATGTATATGTGATAGCACAGTTACGGGATAAACTGAATAAGCCGGGCATTACTTTCAAACTTGATTTCCCGCAAGGCAGCCCTGTGAAATCGAACAATGAATTTAGCCAGTACCTCGCACGTCTTGAGAAAGACCAGAATGAGATCCTGAACCAGGTAGGCTTTCTGATCCTGTTCAATGGTTTTCAACCCCCAACCCGGAACAGTACCTCAACAGGGGTTAGTCCTTATGCGATCAACTCACTTGCTTTAAATACATTATCGCAACAGCTTGCCAAGGCAATGAACAAAGTATTGTCCAACTTATTGTTTAAACTTACCGGTGATAAAAGTCTTCGTTTTGACGTAGGCACCAGTATTTACAGCAGTTCCAGCCTTGTATCTTCCTCCGGTGCCAGTACAGGAAATACAAGTAATAGCCAACTGGACCGTACCCGTGTGGATCTGAAACTAGGGTATGCTTTTGCCAACGAAAAGATCATTATCACACTGGGTAGTGATATTGATTTTAATGTAGGAAGTGCCTCAGCTATCAACGGAAATACACAGTGGTTGCCCAATGTGAATATTGAATTCATTTTATCGAAAGATAAAAAACTCAGGCTGATCGTATTCAATAAAAGCAGTCTCGACTTTACCGGTTCCAGTTTTGGAAGAAGACAACGGCAGGGCGTAAGTATTTCCTACAGAAAAGATTTTGAAACACTGTTTGGTAATAAAGAAAAAGAAATAGAAGTAAAAGGGCCGGCAGATAGTACAAAAGGAAGTAGTAACGAATAAAACTCTATAATAAAGCCGCAGATTCTCAGATACCTTTTATCATCTGCGAAACTGCGGCTTTTATTTTGATAATATAGACAAAGGAACCTGCTTACAACCTTTCAATCGATATACATAAAAATACCTGACCACTCCCCCGCTCCTCCTCTGTTTGATCGTAACAGGTTGGTCAATGCCTGTAAAATATTGTCCGTAAGCTTCCTCCACATTCATTGGAAGGTTGGAAGGAACGATCGCATACGCATCATCTCCG
>CBHRAM010000160.1:0-7801 GCA_966076165.1 uncultured Chitinophagaceae bacterium | reverse complement strand
CATTCACACCTGCTCCGGTAAAATTTCCCACAGAAACATCATAAGGTGAAAGCACCACCTGAAATTGGTCAATTGCATCAATCGATAAAGGGGCAATGCCTGCCTGTCCGCCATTGGTGCCCGAGGCCGTAAGCCCGAACACATCATTATTCACGGCACCATCTACATAAAATGCATTGTACCGGTTATTTTGTCCGGCAAATGAAACCGCCCCTTCATTTCCATTCACCAGTTTCGCCTGCGGTACACTGCGTAAATAATCATACAGATTACGCCCCGCAGAAGGCAGCTGATCAATCTTATCTTTTGTGATAAAACTCTCCGAACCTCCTTTGCCTAAACTGTTGTTCTTTATTTTGGCAGATACCGTAATATTTTTCAATAAAACGGATTGTGGTAATAACCGGATCTCCAGGCTAAGGGTTTCGCCGAGATTCACATAGATAGCATTTCTTTTATCAGTGATGTATCCTGTAAACGAAGTTTCTATAATATAGGGTCCTCCCGGACTGATATTATGCACACTGAAATCCCCCTTTTTATTAGCCCTGGTATAATAAAGGGTACCGGTAGGTTCATGTGTTACCTTAATGGTAGTGCCTGGCAGGGGCTCATCGGTATTTGTTTTTACGGTACCGTTCATACTGCCCGTAGTGGCCTGGCTAGTGCCATGAACAGGCAGGCCCAGCCAAACAAAGAGTATCGTGCTTTTCCAAAACATGGCGGGTGGTTTGAAAAGCTAAGCACTAAAATTATTTTGGTTACGCCATTAGGTATTTACCGCTAAAAACCCGTTTTTTTCACGGGTAAGGATTTGCGTTATTGGTAAAATTCTGTTGCAGTTCAGGTTTTCAGGCATCGGTTGGCCTATTTACAACGTATCATCAGTAATTTTGCAGCTCAAATTGATTTTATGTTAGACAGGATCGAAGATGCGGTTGAAGATATCCGTAATGGTAAAATGGTCATCGTTGTGGATGATGAAGATCGTGAGAATGAAGGCGATTTTATTATTGCCGCCCAGCACACCACGCCGGATGTGATCAATTTCATGAGTAAGGAGGGCCGCGGTCTGATCTGTGCGGCATTGACCGAAGAACGCTGTAAGCAACTGGAACTGGAGCCGATGGTAACTTCCAACACTTCTTTACATGAAACGGCTTTCACGGTTTCTGTAGACCTGATCGGGGAAGGAACTTCCACAGGAATTTCTGCACAGGACCGGTCAAAGACCATACAGGCATTGGTTGATCATACTACCAAACCTTCAGCCTTAGGTAGGCCCGGACATATATTCCCTCTACGTGCCACCAATGGCGGTGTATTGCGCAGAACCGGGCATACAGAAGCTGCTGTTGACCTGGCACGTTTGGCCGGACTTGAGCCTGCCGGTGTTCTGGTGGAAGTGATGAATGAGGATGGTACGATGGCCAGATTGCCCCAGTTAACAGAGATCGCTCAAAAATTCGGGCTGAGGATCATTTCTATCAAGGACCTGATCGATTATCGTTTAAAAACAGATTCCTTAATTGAGGAACTGGTAAGGGTGGATATGCCTACCCGGTATGGCCATTTTAAATTGGTTGCTTTCAAAGAGAAAACAACCGGCGCCGAACACCTGGCTTTGGTAAAAGGAAGCTGGGCAAAAGATGAAGCCGTTCTGACCCGTGTACACAGCAGTTGTTTTACCGGCGATATATTGGGAAGCCTGCGCTGCGATTGCGGGGAACAATTACACAAAGCCATGCAGAAAGTGGAGCAGGAGGGAAAGGGCATTATCTTATACATGAACCAGGAAGGAAGGGGCATTGGATTGGTAAACAAACTTAAAGCCTATAAACTCCAGGAAGAAGGAATGGATACTGTGGAAGCCAATATCCATCTGGGTTTTGGTATGGATGAAAGGGATTATGGCGTAGGCGCACAGATCCTGCGTTACCTCGGTGCCACAAAGCTGAAACTGATGAGCAATAATCCGCGTAAACGTGCGGGACTGAAAGGTTATGGACTAGAGATGGTTGAGATCGTACCTATTGAAATGCATCCAAACGAGCATAACCTGAAGTATCTCGAAACCAAGCGAGATAAATTAGGGCATGAGATCTTAGGACATTAATATCTTCTCTGCGAAAACTCCCCGCTCTCCGCGACTCTGCGGTGAATGGAAATTTGTTTTCACCGCAGAGTCGCGGAGATACATGAGTCTGCGCAGAGAGTGAAATAAAAAAAAGAGGCTTCAACACGGAAGCCTCTTTTTTTATTATCTGTGATGATGTCCATGTTCAGCCTCATCTTTCTCATGTTCTTTTTCGTAAGCCTTGATGATGGCTTTTACCAGTTTGTGACGCACCACATCTTCTTCCGTTAATTCAATATGTGCGATACCTTCTATGTTCTTTAAGATGCGTGTTGATTTCTCCAGGCCACTGCGCATATTTCTCGGAAGATCCACTTGCGTTGGGTCTCCGGTAATAATGGCTTTGGCATTGGCACCGATCCTTGTTAAGAACATTTTCAATTGCAGGTCGTTGGTGTTCTGTGCCTCATCCAAAATGATAAAGGCATTGTCCAGCGTACGTCCGCGCATATACGCGAGTGGTGCGATCTCAATGGTGCGGGTGGTCATATAATACCCCAACTTATCAGCGGGGATCATATCATCCAGTGCATCATATAATGGCCGCAGGTATGGATCGATCTTTTCTTTCAGGTCACCGGGTAAGAACCCCAGGCTTTCACCCGCTTCTACAGCCGGCCTTGTTAAGATGATCTTCTTCACCAATTTGTTTTTCAATGCTCTTACAGCCAAGGCCACTGCTGTATATGTTTTACCGGTACCGGCCGGCCCGATGGCGAATACGATATCGTTCCTGTCTACCGCATGCACCATTTTTTTCTGGTTCTGCGTTCGGGCCCTTACCGTTTTTCCATTGGGTCCGAATACAAGAATGTCGTTAGGGTTGCGGTCCACGAAATTGTCGATGGTTTCCGCATCATCGCCGCCTAAGATCTGTTCAAAATAACCTTCGCTGAGGTGTCCGTTTCTTTCAAGATACTGAATGATGAGATCGATCTTTTCTTTTGCTGTGTCTATCTGTTCCGGAGCCCCGCTCATTTTTAACTGTGTCCCGCGGGAGAGGATCTTTAACAATGGGAATTTCTTTTTCAGCAAATCTAATTTTCCGTTGTTGACGCCAAAGAATTCAATGGGATTAACGGATTCGAGGTTAATGATGGTTTCAGTCAATCTTTTTACGGTTTAAGGTTTGACGATTTTGATTCGATACTTAACTAATCCTTCCTTCTCAAATTTAATTGTATATCAATATCAAAACCTAAGACTTCTTATACACAGATGTGGAAAGAGGGGTGAGGAATTTTGAAATTTTGGAATTTTGAAATTTTGGAATTGAAATACGTAATGAAATTTTCCCTCCTTTTCAAGTAGGGGACGCTGTATATTTTTCGCAGAAAAATGTACAGCGGGGGTGGTGGTTGGGTGTGACCACCCCGTCCTTCACTAAGCCGTTCGGACACCCCTCCTCGCTACGCCGGGAATGGAATTTTTTCATTGGAAAACTGGAAATCAAATTTCCCAATTTCCCAATTCCAAAATGATTTACAGTTTCTTTAAAGCAGCAATGGTAGCAACCGGATCAGCGGATCTGAATACGGTATTACCGGCTACCAGCACATCGGCACCGGCAGCAAGGATTGCAGGGGCGTTCTCGAGAGTTACACCTCCGTCTATTTCTATCAGCGTAGATAATGATCTTTCTTTGATCATCTGTTTTAGTGTGCGGATCTTAGTAAGGGTATGGGGGATGAATTGCTGGCCGCCGAAACCGGGGTTCACACTCATGATCAATACCATATCTATATCCTGTAAAATATCACTTAACAAATGAACAGGTGTGTGCGGATTCAATGCCACACCGGCTTTCATGCCCAGGCTTTTGATCTGTTGTATATTTCTGTGTAAATGCGGACAGGCTTCATAATGTATGGTCAGGTAATCGGCACCGGCTTTCTGAAAAGCTTCTGCATAATTGCCCGGCTCCAGGATCATCAGATGAACATCGCAAACCTTGGTAGTGGCTTTGCGTACTTTTTCAATCACGGGGAAACCAAAACTGATATTGGGAACAAACTGCCCATCCATCACATCCAGGTGGAACCAATCGGCCTGGCTGGCATTCAGCATATCACAATCCTTTTGCAGGTTCAGGAAGTCGGCACTTAATAAGGAAGGGGCAATGATGGGCATAACATGATTTTGGTAGCGCGAAATTGAGAAATTTTCGCTTGCCGTTGATTTTTTATTTGGCACCCAGCTTTTGGAGGGCCGTTGCTGCTTCTTTTAATGCAGGATCCAGCGTTAAAGCTTTTTGATAGTTATTGATGGCTTCTGCTTTATTATTCAGGGCCTCTTCGGTTTTTGCCAGCCAGTAATAACCGTCGGGGTATGTATTTTTCACTGTCACCAGGGTCTGGTACACTTTCAAAGCCTCTGTATACTTTTTATCATCATAATACAAAAAACCCTTCTCCATATACGCTTCGGTATAATTCAGATCATTGGCAATGCTGTTATTAAAACCATCCAGTGCTTTTTGTTTATTACCGGTTCGGGCAAAATAAACGCCGGTAATAAAATGGCAATGCGCCGTATACTCCCTGCCCATCCGCATAGAAGCTACCTGCCGGCAGATCAGCAGGGCTGTGGAATCTTTTCTTTCGGCCAGCAAATTGGCGGCCGACAGCTGGGCATCAGGTGAGGGGTAGATGCGGATGGCATAACGGTAGGAACGCAATGCACCGCTAGTATCCTTTGTGCTTTCCTGCAATAAAGCCTTTCTATACCATAGCCCGTAATTGAGACTGTCTTTTTTGATCAGCGAGTCCATTTGTCCCAGTGCCTGGCCATAAGCCCCCAGGCTATCCAGGGCATTCACCAACCGCAGGCGAAGGCCCGTACTATCCGGGTTAGCCGCTATTTGTTTGAATAATTGCTGAACAGGGGCGGGCATTTCTTCTTTGGTAAGGGTATCCGGGACTTTGTTCTTCACAGGCTGGTTACAAGCCAGTAACAGCCCTGAAACGGCGATGATCCAATATTTCATACAGCAAAATTATGTGGATGTGGGTTGTGGTGACAAAATTTTGACAAAAGACTGTTCCCTTGCGCCTATTTTTGCCGAATATTAACAAAAGTCATATGAAAAGAAGTTTTCTGTTAGTGCTGTCCTTTTTATTTTTTGCGGGTTATCTCACTGCCCAGCAGGCGGATTCTGTTTTGTTTGCGGGAGAGAAACATTTTAAAAATATCCGCCAGCTCACTTTCGGTGGGGATAATGCAGAAGCTTATTTCAGCTATGATGGAAAGTACATTACGTTTCAGCGCACCAATCCCAAGGAGGGAGTGAACTGCGATCAGATCTTTGTTGGGAAAGTGCCTACAAGCTCCAATGAAAAATTCACCTATAAAAGGATCAGCAGCGGAAAGGGCAGGACCACCTGTTCTTATTTTACGCCCGATGGAAAACATATCATTTACGCATCCACGCATAAAGGTGCCGATACCTGTCCGCCTTTACCCGACAGAAGTAAATACGGCAACAAATACATCTGGCCGCTATACGATAGCTATGATATTTTCATGGCTACCCTTGATGGCAAGATCGTTAAGCAATTAACTACAGCGAAGGGCTATGATGCAGAAGGAACCTTATCTCCCGACGGAAAGAAAATGATCTATTGCAGTGATAAAGACGGAGACCTTGACCTCTATGTAATGGAACTGGCAACCGGTAAGGAAAAAAAGGTGACCAATACATTAGGCTATGATGGCGGTGCATGGTTTAGCCCGGATGGAAAAAAGATCGTATGGAGAGCCAGCAGGCCCAAAACTGACGCAGAAATAAAAGAGTATAAAGATCTATTAAAGGAAGGCTTTGTTGCTCCCACGCATATGGAAGTATATGTGGCCGACGCGGACGGAAAGAATGCCAAACAGATCACCAATCTTGAGCAGGCCAACTGGGCTCCCAATTTTACACCCGATGGCAAACACATTATTTTCTGCAGTAACCACGAATACAAAAGAGGGTTTCCGTTTAATATGTACCTGACAGACCTGAACGGGAAAGGACTGGAAAAGATCAGCCGCGATAAAGGTTTTGATGCATTCCCGATGTTCAGCCCTGATGGAAAGAAAATTGTTTTTGCCTCTAACCGTAATAACGGCGGTACGCATGATACCAATCTGTTTATTGCGGATTGGGTGGAATAATCGAGTGAGTAGTGAGTTGTCAGTAGTTAGTGGAGGGTCTTATACTCACAACTGACTACTGACAACTCACCCATAAAATAAACTTCATTTTTCCCCATCACTACTTTATCTTCAATCCCTAAATAAAAAACTATGCAAACAGGTCTGGTGCATTTACATAATTTTCTTCGTTGGATGATCCTGATCTTATTGGTGATCTCTATTGCCAAAGCCTATGTGGGCTGGACAGGCAAGAAAGCATTTGCTGCAGGCGATAAAAAAGTATGGTTGTTCACCATGATCAGTGCGCATACTACTCTATTGCTGGGATTATACCAGGTAGTGCTTGGCCGTTACGGAATTTTATCAGGTGCCTTACCTGAAGGAACTTCTTTCATGAAAGATAAATTCTTCCGTTTCTACTGGATAGAACATCCGGTAGGGATGCTGATCGCGATTGTATTGATCACTTTGGGTCATGGCATGGCAAAGAAAGCAGTGAGTGATGAAGTAAAATACAAGAAAGCTTTTTATTATTTTCTGATCGCATTGATCGTGATCCTGGCAAGTATCCCATGGCCTTTCCGTGATATCGTTGGCAGGCCCTGGTTCCCCGGTATGTAAGTATTGATTGAAGTAAAATCTCAATAGTTATGTCACAGTCCTCTTCTCTTGCGAACCCCGGTGCGCGAAAGGCGGTATTGTTTGCCTGGCTTACGGCGGGTTCACTGGATATCCTTACTGCGTTTGTACATTACTACCTGAAAACAGGAAAGAACCCTTTTGGGGTATTGAATTATGTGGCCAGTGGTGTGTTTGGTACCTCTGCATTTACCGGGGGAACTGCGATGGCTGTATGGGGATTGGTATTTCATTACATCATCGCTTTTTCTTTTACGCTGCTCTTCTTTTTGATCTATCCCAGATGGAAATTTCTGTCTCTTAATAAAGCACTTACTGCAATAGGGTATGGCTTATTCGTGTGGGCACTCATGAATCTGGTGGTGCTGCCCATGAGCAATGTGCCACGCCCTGTTTTTCATTTATCCAATGCGCTGATCGCAGCAACGATCCTGATCTTTATGATCGGGCTGCCGGTCACACTGATCATCAGTAAATATTATTCGGGGAAAGAAGGGTAGATAATTATCCTTTCCAGTCTGCTTTCATGATGCTGATGAATTGTTTCATTTCATCGAGTGTGCCCAGACTTACACGGCCCCATTTTCCATCAGGATAAACGCCGGAGCGGAGGATCACATTCTTTGCCAGCATATCTTTCGCAAAATCTCCCGAGTAGTTACCTAAGGGGAAGAAGAGGAAGTTTGTATAAGAAGGAATACAGGCAATATTCATTTCCTTGAAAGCATTAAATGTATAAGCGCGTGCCGCTGCATTCTTTTGTTTGCAGGATACCCGGTGCGTTTCATCTTGCAGGCTGGCCAATGCGGCTGCAGCTGCGGGGTTACTGATGTTATACTGGGAATTGGTAAAATAATTCTCATCCAATGCCCGTATGATGGCAGGATG
>CBHRAM010000159.1:0-7846 GCA_966076165.1 uncultured Chitinophagaceae bacterium | reverse complement strand
AGTTGGGTTTCCTTCAAAACCCTTCATATCATGATTTACATGGCGGTACTGCAGATCTGCAAAACTTAACCAATGGCCCCCTAATGCATGCTGCCATTTGGTATACAGGTTGCCATCCGATTTGGTAGCGGGGTAATCATAATAGCGATAATCTTTGGATACGCTTCCTGTTTGCATCCAGACAATATTGCCAAAATGTTTTCCATCATATTTTGTCCATCCGCCACCAATGGTCAGTTCATCTTTACTGTCTTTGTATTGAAGCGAAGCGATCTGTCCATAAAAATTATTGTCCAGCCAGCGTTGTCTTACCAGATCAGTTTTGGTGATGGTTACGCCACCTGCGATCACATTGGGTAACCCATATTTAGAATACGATTGAGAAGCTTTATACTCTTCATAATAGCCTTTGCCTTTTGAAAGGAACACCGCCGTATTAAAAGACCAGCGGTTGGTAAAGGAATGATTAAAGAAAAGCTGGTAATGCGTCTGTGTGTAATTATCGGTTTGGTTATCGTAAGGTGCTCCGGCTTTTTCGGTCCCGGCCGGATTATTGGTCCGGTCGCTGGCCAGTAAATAATCAGGAACACCATACCATGCCTGGTAGGTTTTTTCTTTACCGGAAAAGATGTTCAACCGCAGCGAAGATTTCTTGTTGATATAAGCCGTGCTGAAATAAAATGATTTCAGGTCACTTTTTGCCCTGTCGATATACCCATCACTGGTAATACGGCTCAATCTTGCATCAACGGTAAAATGCCCGTCAAGTAAGCCAGTTCCGGCTTTCAATGTATTCTTCCAGGTATTGAACGAACCAAAACTATTGTTCGATTCGCCATAGGCTTTTTCATTGAACTCATTGGTCGACATATTCAATGTGGCACCAAAAGCACCGGCACCGTTGGAAGAAGTACCTACACCGCGCTGGATCTGGATATTGTTAACAGAGGATGCAAAATCAGGCAGGTCCACAAAATACGTACCCATACTTTCTGCATCGTTATACGGGATCCCGTTCAGCGTAACATTGATACGGGTAGCATCGGTGCCACGGATCCGCATGGTGGTATAGCCAATACCGGTTCCTGCATCTGAGTTCACTACCACGGATGGGGTCTGGTTTAAAAGAAAGGGGATATCCTGGCCGAGATTGGTTTTGGCGATCTCTTCCTTCGAGATATTTGTTTTTACAAAAGGAGCCCTGTCTGCAGCACGAACGGCTTTCAGTTCCAGAGGCTGAAGAAAAAGGGCGGTAACCGTTAACTGTATGGATAGCTGGATACCGGTGCCGTTTACGGTAACCGTTTGCCTGGATTCTTTATATCCGAGGCTGTTCACTACCAGTTCATAAACGCCTTTGTCTACTTTACCAAAACTGAACTTGCCCTGCTCATCGGTAAGGGTTTTACGGTTACCCAGGCTAACGGTAGCGCCGGCAACCGGGGTTTTGGAAGGATTTTCAGTAACGGCGCCTTCTACAAGACTTTTAACAGGCTGTGCAACAGCGATGAGGGTGATTAATGCCAACATCGTTGTTCCCAAAAACTTTTTCATGTGTTTTGCTTTAAAAAGTTAATAATGGGAACAGGGAATAGCTAATGGAGAGGGACTGGAAAAAATGTACACCTTCCCTTCGCAGGAATTACCCTGTTCAGGTTCAACGGGTATTATCTCAGCCTCGCAGGTTGTGTGTCTCACACAACCCCGAAGCACCCCGAGGAAATTCTGAGGCAAAAATAGGTATTCAGGAAATTGCACACAACTGTAACTTTAACCCAACTAATCCGTTGAACCTGAAAAATACCCCCATGAAGAAAATGATATCCGCCATGGTATTGGCTTTGGGACTGATCTCGGCCTATGCCCAGAACGAGAAAAATGTGGTAGTAGATGCCAATGCAGAAGTGCGTAAAGTAGCAGGTTTCAGTGCCGTAGAAGTGTCGGGAGCCATCGATCTGTACCTTTCCCAGGGCAATGAAGAAGCCGTAGCCATCAGCGCCAGTTCGGAAGAGATCAAGTCGAGGATCCGTACCGAAGTTCGGGGCTCAACCCTTCGTATTTACCTCGATGGCAAAGGCATTAACTGGAAGCTCTGGAACAATAATAAGATGAAAGCTTATGTAACTTTCAAAACACTCACCGGTATCGAAGCTTCCGGGGCCTGCAATGTAAAAGCCGCAAGTGTGATCAGGCAGAATGAGCTCAAGATCGAGTTATCAGGTGCCAGTGATTTTAATGGTGAAGTGGCCATCGGAAAATTAAAACTGGATGCCAGTGGCGCTTCCAATATCAAGATCTCCGGTAAAGCAGAATCGACTATCCTGGATGCCAGTGGTGCCTGCAATATCAAGGCCTACGATCTGATCACCGATATGTGTAAGATAGAAGCCAGCGGTGCATCCAATATCAAGATCACCGTAAACAAAGAACTGAATGCGCAGGCCAGTGGCGGCAGCAGCGTATTTTACAAGGGCAGCGGGCTTATCCGCGATATCAGCGCCAGCGGTGGTGCCACGGTAAAACACAGAACCGAAGATTAAATCAAATAACATTTGGTTACAAGTCTCCCCGCCCTTACCTTTGCGCTCCAAACATCGCGAGGTAGAGCAGCGGTAGCTCGTCGGGCTCATAACCCGAAGGTCGGAGGTTCGATCCCTTCCCTCGCAACACACTTAGTCAAGGCCTCGATTGAGGCCTTTGATTTATGTATAAGGTCTATATTTTATATTCTCCGAAGTACAACAAGATCTATGTGGGTTATACAAGTGACCTGGAGCAAAGGTTACTTTCTCACAATGAATTGGGTAAAAAGGGCTGGACAATTAAATTCCGACCCTGGCAACTGGTGCATACGGAAGCATATGAAACAAAGGCGGAAGCGCTTTTGAGAGAAAAACAATTGAAGGCTGGCAAGGGCCGCGAATGGATTTGGAATGAGCTCATAATTAAAAAATAGCTCGTCGGACTCATATCCGCCTAAGGCGGACGGAGGTTCGATCCCTTCCCTCGCAACACACTTAGTCAAGGCCTCGATTGAGGCCTTTGATTTATAAAAAAGTCAGATAAGGACTTTTTATTCGGCTGGAGGCTACTCTGGATACTGAATGTTGATACCAAATTACCGGTCATCATTTCCCGAACTGCTTGATTCCTTTATTGGATTCAACGGCTTCCGGCACTCATTCATTTCCTTCAGAAGTAACTATTCACCGATCACCCCGCGCAACTTTGCGCCCTTGCGTCTTAGCGGTTAAGAAGGTTTTACCGCAAAGACGCAAAGGCACGAAGGACCGCAAGGGGGATATTTAGAAACTTTCGGACTTCCGGACCCCCGGACTTCCGGACTATGATAATATTATGAAATCAGGATTCGTCAACATCTTTGGCCGCCCCAATGCGGGAAAAAGCACTTTACTCAATGCCCTGATAGGCGAGAAGATGGCTATTGTGTCATCCAAAGTGCAAACCACGCGGCACCGTATCAAGGCTTTTCTGAATAAGCCGGGCGAGTACCAGATCATTTTTTCAGATACCCCGGGTATCATCGACCCTAAGTATAAACTGCATGAGAAAATGATGGGCTCGGTAAAAAGTGCCCTGGAAGATGCCGATGTGGCACTCCTGATCGTGGACTCCAACGAGGACCTCGAAGAAGTGGACGCCATTTTCAGTTCGCTTAAATTAAGGGTACCCTGTATCGTTGTCCTGAATAAGATCGACCGGGCAGGTAATGGCCGGATCGCGCTGGCGGAAACCTTTTTTGCCACCCGGCCTTATTGCAAGCAGATCGTTAAGATCTCTGCCCTTGAAAAGGTCCATATCAATAAACTGCTGGATGCCGTTCTGGCCTTATTACCCGAAGGCAACCCTTTTTACAGTGAAGACGATCTGAGCGACCTGCCCACCAAATTCTTCGTGGGTGAAATGATCCGTGAGAAGATCTATGAGCTGTTCGGGGATGAGATCCCTTACCATACTGCCGTAATGGTCAACGAGTTCAAGGAGAAGGAATCGCTGGTAAAGATCCAGGCCGATATCATCGTAAACCGCGAGACCCAGAAAGCCATCATCATCGGCGATAAGGGTAAGATGATCAAACAGATCGGGACCAATGCCCGGAAAGACATCGAGGAATTTATCCAGCAGAAAGTGTTCCTGGAACTGTTTGTGAAGGTGAGGCCCAAGTGGAGGGACAATGAATTACAATTGAATGAATATGGATATAAATAGATAATAATCAATTATTTATATCTATTTAATGATAATTAAAGTTTAATAATATTTTTCTATTTAAGTGATAAGATTATGAGTTATACAGTAGCCATTGTAGGAAGGCCCAACGTGGGAAAGAGTACCTTATTTAACCGTTTTCTGGAAACCCGGAAAGCGATCGTGGATGACCTGAGCGGCGTAACCCGCGACCGCCAATACGGCCTGGCCGACTGGAACGGTAAGGTGTTTAACCTGGTTGATACGGGGGGATTTGTGCCTAACAGTGAGGATATCTTTGAAAAAGAGATCCGCAAACAGGTAAGGATCGCCATTGAGGAAGCCGATTCGATCATCTTTATGGTGGATGTGGCCACCGGCATAACCGACCTAGATGAAGCTATGGCCGACTTGCTCCGCCGTGGAAAAAAGCCGGTGTATGTGGTGGTGAACAAAGTGGATAACGGAACCCGTGAGCTGGAAGCTACCGAATTCTATTCACTGGGCTTTAAGAACACCTTCTTCGTAAGCAGTATCTCCGGTAGCGGAACAGGGGAATTGCTGGATGCGGTTACCGAACCCATCACCAAAGAAGATGTGGAAGAAGCTATGAAAGAAAGCGCCTTGCCTAAGTTTGCCATCATCGGCCAGCCCAATGTAGGTAAGTCTTCTTTGCTGAATGCACTCATCGGACAGGAGCGAACTATTGTAAGTAATATTTCAGGTACCACCCGCGATAGTATTCATACTCACTATAATCTGTTCAATAAAGAGTTCATGCTGATCGATACGGCGGGGATCCGTAAGAAGAACAAAGAGAAGGAAGACCTTGAGTTCTATTCCATTATCCGGGCCATCAAAGCTATTGATGAAGCAGATGTTTGTCTGCTGGTACTGGACGCTTCCAAAGGCATCACTGCCCAGGATGTGAGTATTTTCAGTCTGGCTGAAAGAAAGGGTAAGGGGATTGTTGTACTGGTAAATAAATGGGATCTTGTTGAAAAAGAGACGAATACAGCACGTGATTATGAAAAAGCTTTAAAGCAAAAACTGGCCCCTTTCACAGATGTGCCCATTCTGTTCATCTCCGTTCTGGAGAAGACCAGGATCTTTAAAGCCATTGAACTGGGACTCGAAGTGTTTGAAAACAGGCATCGTAAAGTGCCTACTTCACAGCTGAATGAAGTGATGCTGAAAGCCATTTCCAATTATCATGCCCCGGTTGTAAGAGGAAATTCAATAAAAATTAAATATGTAACCCAGCTGCCAACCAAGGTTCCATCCTTTGCGTTTTTCACCAATTACCCGGATGATATCAAAACGCCGTACAGGAATTACCTTGAAAACCAACTCAGGACCCATTTTAAATTCACCGGGGTGCCGGTTTGGATCTTTTTCAGGAAAAAATAAGGGCCCTAAAATTTGTTAAATTCGCAAAGGAAGCTATCTTCGCGCAAACTTAAAAAAACTCAAAAACAAGTACAATGAAAAAAGTATTAGCAATCTTCGCAGTAGCTGGTTTACTGGCTGCATGTAACTCAGGTGAAAACAAAGCTGCAACTGCAGACACCGTTAAAGCTGACACAACTGCAAAAGCTGTAGACACAACTAAAGCTGCTATGGATACTACCAAAGCTGCCGACACTACTAAAGCTAAAATGTAATTCAAGTACTAGTTACTGAATATTACTTCTTGCAAGAAGGTCCTCCCGAAAAACGGGAGGATTTTTTTTGTGCCAGTTTGTACGTATTTCCCGCATTCGGGTGGTACGGCATCAATATTGACTTAATTTCACCGACTTGTTTTTATAATGGGCTATTGGAGTCCAGTGACATTTTGACCTAAGAAGAAGATTATGTTCAAAGAAAATATGTTTTTACGTTCAGATGAGGATACGGATTTCATGCCCATTATTCCCATAACGGAGAATGATACCGAGCAGGACCGTAACCTGGTGGTGCCGGATACATTGCCTATTCTGCCACTAAGGAATACCGTGTTGTTCCCGGGCGTGGTTTTGCCGATCACAGTGGGTAGGGATAAGAGTATCAAAGCGGTAAACGATGCCTATAAATTAGATAAGCTGATCGGGGTAGTAGCCCAGAAAGATGCCAATATTGAAGAGCCGGAGCCGAAGGATCTGTGTAAGATCGGCACGGTGGCCCGCATTGTGAAGCTGATCAAGATGCCGGATGGGGGAACCACCATTATTATCCAGGGTAAGAAGCGCTTTGCATTGGGGGAGATGGTAAGTGAGGATCCTTATTTCAAAGCGTCTATCAGTCCGCTGGCCGACGATGAATTACCCGCAACGGAGAATTTCAATGCGCTGGTAAGCAGTATCAAAGACCTGGCGGCGCAGATCATACAGCTATCACCCAACCTGCCTACGGAAGCTTCGATCATTCTGAAGAATATTGAGAATCCATCCTTCCTCATCAATTTCGTGAGCAGTAACCTGAACAGCGATCTTACGGAGAAACAATCCCTGCTAGAGATCAATGATGTGCATCAACGTGCCGAGCGTTTGATCCATGTACTCCAGCGGGAACTGCAGTTTGCAGAACTGAAGGATAAAGTGACCAATAAGACAAGGACAGAAATAGATAAGCAGCAAAGGGATTATTTCCTACAGCAGCAACTGAAGAGTATTAAGGACGAACTGGGTGGGGATACCAATGAGCGCGAGATAGCGGAAATGAAGAAAAAAGCCGAAGGCAAGAAATGGCCGGAAGCAGCTAAGACCCTGTTCAAGAACGGCATTGAAAAGCTGGAGCGGATGCACCCGACCACGCCGGATTATTCGGTGGTGTATAATCATCTCGACCTGATGCTGGACCTGCCATGGCAGGATTATACGGCAGATAATTATGACCTGAAGAATGCCAAGAAAGTGTTGGATATAGACCATTATGGTATGACCAAGATCAAGACCCGTATCCTGGAATACCTGGCGGTTCTGAAATTAAAGGGTGATATGAAAAGCCCGATCCTCTGTTTTCTGGGTCCTCCCGGAATTGGAAAAACATCGCTTGGCCGTTCTATTGCCCATGCGATCGGCAGAAAATATGTACGGGTGAGCCTGGGTGGTTTGCATGATGAGAGTGAGATCCGCGGGCACAGGAAAACCTATATCGGTGCCATGCCCGGACGTATTGTACAGAATATCCGTAAATGCAAATCTTCCAATCCGGTAATGATACTGGATGAGATAGATAAGATCGGCAGCGATTTCCGCGGCGATCCTTCTTCTGCTTTACTGGAAGTACTCGACCCTGAGCAGAACCATACTTTTTACGATAACTACCTGGAACTGGAATATGACCTGAGCAAGGTCTTGTTCATTGCTACGGCCAATAACCTGCAGAATATACAACCTGCCCTGCGCGACCGATTGGAGATCATTGACCTGAGTGGGTATGCCGTGGAAGAAAAAGTGGAAATAGCCAAACGTCACTTATTACCCAAACAGAAAGATGCCCATGGGTTAAGCAAAGTGAATTTCAAGATCAATGATAAAGTGCTGGAGAAGATCATTGAGCATTATACCCGTGAAAGTGGTGTGAGGGAGCTCGACAGGCAACTGGCATCGATCATGCGTTACCAGGCCAAGGAACTGGCGATGAAGAATAAAGT
>CBHRAM010000158.1:0-7865 GCA_966076165.1 uncultured Chitinophagaceae bacterium | reverse complement strand
TTTCCTGTCAAACTTCTCACTCCTTCCTCCACCAGACCTCTGACTTCTCTCCGGTGCTTCTTCTGTTTGTTTAATGGATAAGGCAATCCGTTTTCTCACCACATCCACTTCCAGAATTTTCACATTTACTTTTTGTCCAAGCTTCAAAGCTTCCCCCGGATCCGTGATGTATTTATGCGCGATCTCGCTAACGTGTACTAACCCATCCTGTTTTACACCAATATCAATAAAAGCACCAAAACGGGTAAGATTGGTTACCGAACCGGGAACGATCATGCCTACCTGTACGTCTTCGATCTTATAGATATTGGCAAATTCAAATTGCTCCAGTTCGCTGCGTGGATCGAGTCCCGGTTTTTTTAATTCGTTGAGGATATCCCTGATCGTCAGTTCTCCGAATTGTTCGGTCACATATTTTTTAGGTTCTATCTTCTTCAGTATTTCTTCACTGCCGATCATGGCCTTTACATCAATGCCCAGATCTGCGGCCATCTTTTCAACCAATGGATACGCTTCAGGGTGCACGGCACTGGCATCAAGCGGGTTCGCACTTTCTTTGATCCGTAAAAATCCTGCACACTGTTCATACGCTTTACCGCCCAGTCTTGGCACTTTCAGCAATTGTTCCCTGCCGGTAAATCCGCCCAATTCATTCCTGTATTTTACAATATTATCAGCCAGCGACCCGCCGATACCGCTTACATAACTCAATAAATGTTTACTGGCCGTATTCAGGTTGACACCTACACTATTTACACAGCCTACTACGGTCTGGTCCAGCCTTTCTTTTAAACGAAACGCATTTACATCATGCTGGTACTGTCCTACCCCAATACTTTTGGGATCGATCTTTACGAGTTCAGCCAGCGGATCCATCAATCTCCGGCCAATACTTACAGAACCGCGAACGGTAACATCATATTCCGGAAATTCTTCCCGCGCCGTTTCTGATGCGGAATACACAGAAGCCCCATCTTCATTTACCAGGAAAACCGGGAGGCCTAAATTTATTTTTTTGATGAACTGTTCTGTTTCCCTTCCTGCTGTTCCATCACCGATCGCAAATGCTTCAATATTGAATTCTTTAACCAGTGCACGGATCTTGTATTCACTATCCATCATCCGGTTATTTTCGTGAACATAGATCAGGTCTGTTTTCTTCAGTTCCCCTTTCTCATCCAGGCAAACCACTTTACAGCCGCTGCGGTAACCGGGGTCAATGGCTAATATTCTTTTGCTACCTAAAGGAGAACTCAATAATAACTGGCGAAGGTTTTCAGCAAATACATTGATCGCTTCTTCATCTGCTTTTTGTTTCAAGGCTGTCCTGAATTCACTCTCAAGGCTGGGTTGCAACAAACGCCGGTAAGCATCCCTGATCGCTTTCTTTACATGTTCTGTTGAAGGTGTAAGTGCCTTGACATATTCTTTTTCCAGTATCTCCAACGCCTCTTCTTCAACAGGAGAAATGGCCATACGCAGAAACCCTTCCAGAAATCCACGTAATACAGCGAGTATCCGGTGTGAGGGAACTTTGTGTATCGGTTCAGAAAAATCAAAATAGTCTTTGTATTTGATCCCTTCCGTTTCTTTATCGGCGAGTACCTTACTTTGTAAAGTGGCTTTATCTTCAAAGAGTTTACGCAGTTTGGCACGCAGGTTCACATCTTCATTCACGGTTTCTGAAATAATATCCCTCGCACCCTGTAATGCTTCATCAACGGTCTTTATTTTCTCGTTGATGTATTTTTCCGCTTCCACAGAAATATCAACTGCGGTTTGTTCCAGCATGAGTAATGCCAGTGGCTCCAATCCATTCTCCCGTGCGGTTTGTGCTTTGGTCTTGCGTTTGGATTTATAGGGCAGATAAATATCTTCCAGTTCCGCTAATGTAGTGGCCGCATCGATCTTTCCCTGCAGGTACTCGGTCATCTTACCCTGCTCCGTGATCGACTTCTCAATAAAGGCTTTTCTTTCAGCAAACTCTTTACAGAATTTGGCTTCATCCTGGATCTGCAGGATCTGTACTTCATCCAATCCGCCCGTCATATCCTTACGGTAGCGCGCAATAAAGGGAACAGTGGCCGCTTCGGAGAACAGTTGTAACACTGCTTCTACCTGTTTTTTGCTGATATTGATTTTTGACGCGATCTGTGAAGCAAATTCCAACATAAAAGATTAATCGTTTTTTAATGGCTCAAAAAGACTGCGAAAGTAATTGTATCGTTCATACAGTAGCCAAACTACCCTCAATTTATTTATGCCCAAATTCATTTTGATCATCCTGTCGGTGTTGGCTTTGGAAAACGGCTATACACAAGCCAACGGTACATGGATAGGTATTGGCGAATACCTTCCGGGGTCCCCTTTTGGCAGAACCATGAACAAAATGGCGGCTGACAAAGTACTCGTATTCCATGTGGCCACTGATGGCAAAGTTTCCGGCAACCTGGCTACTATTTATAACCCATCAAAAGCTGTTCTGCCTACAGAAGAAGGTAACCAGTTCTTTAATGTGACCGGGAAATACGATGCGGGAAATCAATCTTTACTATTGGTAGTTACCCATCTCAGGTCCAAACCCGATTCGACTGACAGCTACCTTACCTTCAGGTTTCCCGACAGTGTGTATTATGCTCTTTCTTCCGGCAAACAAAACAACAGAACCGTGATCACAGGTATTGCCGATCCGCTATTGAATAAAAATGCAACCACCGAATGGGTGGGGTCTTTTATGAACGGCGGTTTACGTAAAACGGAGGGCAAGCAGATCGATACACATGTCCTGCCCTTACGCATCAGGTTTGATAATGAGGCAGCACTATCACAGCAACCCACGGTGATTACACAAAGTTTGTCGCGCGATCCGGTTATCGCAACCATTCCCCGTTTTACCAATATTCAACGCACCATTATCCTGGATACTTCCTTTATCAAACTCGATCTGTATGATAATGGTGAAATCGATGGCGATATCGCTACGCTTGTTCTTGATGGGAAGGTTATTCTTGATAAACAGCTGCTGAGTGCCCGTGCTGCAACGGTATTTCTGAACCTTGCCCATACAGGCAAAGAACACACACTTGAGTTATTCGCAAATAACCTCGGGACCATCCCTCCCAACACTGCCTTGCTGGTACTTACCTGTAACAAGAAGCGGTATGAGATCAATCTCTCTTCTGATGAAGTGTCAAACGGAACGGTAAAGCTGGTATTTAAAGATTAAGCGATCCTGATCACTTTGGCAGGATACCGATCCGCGTAGTTACGGATCATTGAACGGATCACTTCGTTCTCCGGGTATTCGGTAAGATGTACTTTGATATTTTCGAGTGCCGTTATATCTGCATGATGCGGAATCTGCCCCATCCCATAAAACTTACCTTCTTCCACCAGCACACAGGCTTCTTTATCCCTGATCAGGAAAGTTTCTTTTTGTGCTTTCATCCATTCGAGCGCTTTCCTTACAGCATCATTATACCCTTCCGGTTCGGGTAATACATGGCCGGTGGTATTATCGAGAAAACAAAGCACAGGGTGCAGATCAAACTCTTTCACCAGTTTCCATAAATGGCGGTGTGCATCTGCCAGCAGGGAGAAAGTAATGACAGGGCCCGAATGCTTACTCTTTTTATCGATCGCCAACCGTAGGTATCCCCGATTGTCTTCAAACAGATAGATCCCCCATAACTGCTCATATCTTTTCTGGCTTTTGTTATGGATGGGCCATAAACGTTTGATCTCTACACTTTCGAGTAAGGAGGCGATAAATTCGGTAGGACAAACCGTATGTGTGATCGAATAGATACTTCTTAAAAAATCCTGCCGCTTTTTTGAGATATCCAATCCTGTAAAATGGCTCACCACTCTTTTTTTCACATTCTTTGCCTTGCCCACATAGATCACTTTCCCTTTATTGTCGTGGAAATAATACACACCGGGCAACATGGGTAACCCTTTTATATAATCTTCATGCAGGTTGGGTGGCAATAACTGGCCCTTGTTCTCCTTTTTCAGCATTTCTTTGATCAGCAGGCCACCGTTATTTTTTAATACTTTATCAAGCACTTCTGTAGTAGCCAAAGCATCTCCCCCAGCCCTGTGGCGGTTCTCGATCTGGATCCCCAGCTCCCGGCACAAATGGCCCAGGCCATATTTGCGGAATCCCGGGAATACTTTCCGGCTAAGCCGTATGGTACATAGTTTGGGGGTTTGGAGGTTATAGCCCGACTCCTGTAAATGATGTTTTACAAAAGAGAAATCGAAATTGACATTATGGGCCACAAAGATCCTGTCCTGCAACAACTGAAAGATCCTTGGTGCCACTTCCGAAAAATCAGGGGCAACAGCCACCATCGCATCTGAAATACCGGTCATATTGGCTACAAAGGGCGGAATGGGCTGGTGCGGGTTTACGAGGGTTGAATACGTACCTTCTATTTCCGTTCCGTTATGCAAAACGATGGCTATCTCGGTGATCCCGTGCTGCTGGGGAAAACCACCCGTGGTCTCAATATCTACGATCGCAAACTGCATATCCGCAAAATAACGTTAGTAAATCTGCTCAACAAAGCTTATTTTACTATTCATATCGAATTCTTCAGAAAGGCTATTCCCTTGCCCGGCCAAACAACTTCTTCGGTTTGCCTGCCATTTTCGGGGCGATTGGCTGCATTTTCCTTCCGAAAATAAAAACCAGGGGGTTTGTAATAAAAATCTGCCCGGAGCTACTAACAAAAAAATAAAAAACTGTAACCTTTTATTTAAACGAACGTTAGCTATAATTAACAATGATTAACCCCTTACCGGGAAGATCCTGTTTACTTTTGATACCGAACAACTGATATGAAACCGATCCTTTCCTTTTTATTGCTATTGCTGCTCTCCGGATGCAATTACCGTCCATCCGCCAAAGCGGCCGGGGCTATTGGCGATAAGGTGAAAGCATGCTGTTCCACTATCTCGATGGCCAAAGAACCCCAAAACCTGGTTCCGGCCTGCTCTAACCGGGAATCAGATGCCGTTTCTGTTTTTTCTGCCACATTGCTGGAAAGAAGCGGACAGATCCTTACCTGGTAATTGAATTACCCCAAAAGCTCCGCTTTTCATCAACCCCTACAGGGCTTTTCCTTACTTTTGCCGTCCCGGAAACGCTAAACGCGGAAAGCTTAACGCTTAACGCAATAAAACAAATCAAGCGTTAAGCGTTCACCGTTCAGCATTAAGCATTAAAAGATGGAACTAAGCAAGAATTATATCCCCAATGAAGTGGAAGCCAGGTGGTACGAACATTGGCTGAGTAAAGGTTATTTCGCCAGTAAACCCGATGAGCGGGAAGCCTATACCGTGGTGATACCACCACCCAATGTAACCGGTGTGCTGCACATGGGGCATTGCCTGAATAATTCCATCCAGGATATCCTGATCCGCCGTGCCCGCATGCATGGTAAGAATGCCTGCTGGGTTCCCGGAACAGACCATGCTTCTATTGCCACTGAAGCTAAAGTAGTGGGTATGCTGCGCGAAAGGGGCATCACGAAATCTTCTTTAAGCCGCGAAGAATTTTTAGGCTATGCATGGGAATGGAAAGAGAAATATGGCGGTATCATTTTGCAACAGTTAAAGAAACTGGGTTGCAGTCTCGACTGGGAGCGTACTTCCTTCACCATGGATCCTGTGTATTACCAATCAGTGATCAAAGTATTTATCGACCTGTATAATAAGGGAATGATCTACCGCGGTAAACGGATGATCAACTGGGATGTAAAGGCCAAGACGGCTTTGAGTGATGAAGAAGTGATCCGCAAAGAAACCCAACAGAAATTATATTATCTCCGGTATAAAATTGAAGGTGAAGATCAACATGTGATCATAGCCACCGTTCGCCCGGAAACCATCATGGGCGATACAGCTGTATGTGTGCACCCGAAAGATGAACGTTATAAAGCATTGCATGGAAAATTTCTGACCGTTCCCTTGATCGGTCGCCGGATTCCCATTATCACAGATGAATATGTGGCGATGGATTTTGGTACCGGTGCTTTAAAAGTAACCCCGGCACATGATATGAACGATTACCAGCTTGGCGAAAAACATGGGCTGGAAGTGATCGATATTTTTAATGATGATGGCACACTGAATGCCGATGCACAGATCTGTGTAGGTGAAGAAAGGTTTGCCGCCCGCAAAAAAATTGTTCAGTTACTCGAAGAAGGAAATTTTGTAGAGAAAACAGAAGACTATACCAGTGAGGTAGGTTATTCAGAAAGAACCGATGTAGTGGTTGAACCCCGCCTCAGCCTGCAATGGTGGGTAAGTATGCAGCAGATCAGCGAGCCTGCATTAAAAGCGGTGATGGATAATGAGATCAGTTTTCATCCTGCCAAATTCAAGAATCTCTACCGTAACTGGATGGAGAATATCCGCGACTGGTGCATCAGCCGCCAGTTAACATGGGGGCATAGGATCCCTGCCTTTTATACTCCCGATGGAGAATTTGCAGTAGCAGCATCGAAGGAAGAAGCCTTCTCTCAATTAAAAATTAAAAATGAAAAATTAAAAATTGAAGAGATCAGGCAGGATGATGATGTACTCGATACCTGGTTCTCCAGCTGGTTATGGCCGTTTGAAGTGTTTGGCGGATTATCCAATCCGGGTAACGAAGAGATCAAATACTATTATCCTACCAATACATTGGTTACCGCACCGGAGATCATTTTCTTCTGGGTGGCAAGGATGATCATGGCGGGTTATGAGTACATGGACCAGAAGCCATTTAAAGATGTGTACTTCACCGGTATCGTTCGCGATAAGCAGGGAAGAAAAATGAGCAAGAGCCTTGGCAATTCTCCGGATCTGCTGGGATTGATCGATCAATACGGTGCAGATGCCGTACGTTTCGGTATCATGATCGCCTCTCCCGCCGGTAACGATATCTTATTTGATGAATCTTCTTTAGAACAGGGAAGAAATTTCAATAACAAACTCTGGAATGCACTGAAGCTGATCAAGATGTGGGAGGGCCGTCAGTCGTCAGTAGTAAATAGTGACTTGTCAGAATCTACTCACCACTCACTACTCACTACTCACGATTTCGCCATTAACTGGTTCCAAAACCGCCTCAACCAGGTGAAAGCCGAAGTAGACGAGATGATGAACCAGTTCCGTCTCAGTGAAGCATTAAAGACCATTTACTCATTGGTATGGGATGATTTCTGCAGCTGGTACCTTGAATGGGTGAAGCCGGGTTTTGAACAGCCGATCGATAAAGCCGTGTATGAAAAAACAGTTGGCTATTTTGAAGAACTGATGCAGTTATTACATCCCTTCATGCCTTTCATTACCGAAGAGATCTATCATATGCTTAATGAGCAACAAGAAGACCTCTGCATCAAACAGGTAGCAGCATTACAGCCATTTGATCAAACCATTTTGTCATCCGGCGAATTATTGAAGCAGGTGATCTCTGCCTTAAGAGATGCGCGTAATAAAAACCAGATCAAACCCAAAGACCCGATCAAACTATCTATACAGGCAGAAGCGGTTTCCGGTTATCAGGCCATTGAGAACATATTATTGAAACAGGTAAATGCGGAGTCTATTGCATACACAACCGTTCCTGTTGCCAACAGTATTGTTGTGGCAGTTGAAAAAGATAAATTCTTTATCGAAACAGAGAAACAACTCGATACTGCCGGATTGAAAACAGAATTATTAAAAGACCTGGAACACCAGCAGAAATTTCTTGAATCTGTTATCAAAAAACTCAGCAACGAGCGCTTTGTACAAAATGCCAAACCGGAAGTGGTAGCATTGGAACAAAAAAAACAGGCTGATGCAGAAGCGAGGATCAAAACGATCGAGGA
>CBHRAM010000157.1:0-7868 GCA_966076165.1 uncultured Chitinophagaceae bacterium | reverse complement strand
ATAGCTAAAAACGTTTTGCATATTTAAAATAAAACGATGAAAATTGTTATAACGGATGGGTACACACTAAACCCCGGTGATCTTAGCTGGGAGGCCATCAAAAATATGGGGGAGCTGGTTGTGTACGACAGAACTCCGATAGAATCGATTGCGGAAAGATGTAAAGATGCGGATATCGTATTAACCAATAAAACGCCCTTCAGCAAAGAAACACTGGCTCAACTGCCGAAACTGAAATTGATTGCTGTTACGGCTACAGGTTATAATATCATTGATACAAAAGCAGCTGCTGACCAGCAGATCGTTGTGAGTAATGTTCCCGGTTATGGAACAGCATCGGTGGCACAGCATGTGTTTGCACTGTTGCTGGAACTTACCAATCATACCGGGCGCAATGCACAATTTGTGGCAGATGGGAAATGGCAACATGCAGTTGACTGGTGCTATACCGTAGCACCGGTTACAGAACTATCGGGTAAAACTTTTGGGGTAGTTGGCTTTGGGCATATCGGACAAAACGCCGCTGCCATTGCCAAAGCCTTTGGGATGCGGGTGATCTATTATAATCCCAATAAAAAAGATGCTGTGATTGGAGAGCAGGTTTCTTTGGAACAGGTTTTCAGGGATAGTGATTTTATTTCGCTGCATTGTCCGCTCGCCGCTACCAATACTGAATTTGTGAACAGGGACTTGTTAAAGACCATGAAGCCAACAGCTTTTTTGATCAATACATCCCGCGGGCAACTGATTCATGAACAGGACCTGGCCGATGCCCTCAACCAAAATATGATTGCCGGTGCCGCACTGGATGTACTTTCGAAAGAGCCGCCCATTGAAACGAACCCGCTATTACAGGCTAAAAACTGCCTGATCACCCCACATAATGCCTGGATCAGCCTTGAAGCAAGGAGGAGGATCCTGTTGGTAACCGAAACTAATATTGCGGCTTTCTTAGAAGGGAAGCCGGTGAATGTGGTAAAATAATTTCCTCAGCTATATCTGCCCGGGCCTGTATTTCAGTGTGGACGGGCATGCCGTTTATACTTTTCTGTATCTTTCTAAGGGCCGGAATGATTTTTTTTGCCTTTTCTGTAACATCGGGTTTATTTCTGCGATTAGATAACAAATACTATACAGCCGACTGCATTTGGAATTACTGGAGACGATAACACATGAAGAATTGGTAGATATGTGTAAACGGGGCAATCCCTCGGGTTACACGGGATTGTATAACCTGTATTCAAAAGAAGTGTACAACAGTATTTACCGGTTGGTAAACCATACAGCAGAGGCGGAAGATATTTTGCAGGAAAGTTTTGTAGCGGCTTTCCAGGCGATTGATGGATTTGAGCATACGGGTGGTTTCAGGGCATGGGTGAAAAGAATCGCCATCAATAAATCGATCGACTGTTTACGGAAACGAAAACTGCGTTTTGTGGAACTGGAACCTGCGGGTATCAGAATAGAGGAGGAAGAAGCGATTGATGAAAATATGTTCACGTTCCGTGTGGAGGAGATCAAAAAAGCAGTAGAAGCTTTGCCTGAGGGATACAGAACCGTTTTTCAATTGCATGTATTTGAAAATATCCCACAGGTAGAGATAGCCCGGATGTTAGGATTGGCGGGTAATACCGTACGTATCCAGTTTTTCAGGGCCAAACAAAAAATATTGTGTACGCTAAAAGAAAGAGGTATCGCATGAGTAACGAACTGGAGCGGTTTATCAATGAAAACAAGGAGGCGTTTGATACAAAAATGCCCAACCCTGCTGTGCTGCAAAAGATACAGGGCCAACTGCAGGGCAAGGCAAAAAAAAAGGCGGTATTGATACCCATGCAAACACTCCGTTGGGCGGCCGCCATACTGGTATTGATGGCAGGAACAACGGTTTTCTTTCTTCTTCAAAAAGAGACCGTAACGGAAAAAGCCGGCGTGGCAACCGTGGTTAAACCTGCCGCACCACAGGTAAAAGATACGGATGAAACAAGGGAACCGATAACAGCAACGGCATCACAAAAGAACACAATGATAGACGAAGCCATCCATCAGCGTAAACAGGTATTGTTTGCCAAACTGAATGATATGGGTTCGAGCAGTGAAAGGCTTAGCGCTGCAGCGCAGGCATATCAACTGAAAAATACGGGGAATGATATTGTGGACGCATTGGTAAAGACCATGAACACAGACCCCAGTACCAATGTAAGGCTGGCTGCATTGGAAGGATTGTCGAAGTTTTATCGCGAAGCCTATGTAAGAAAACAACTGGTGGCTTCGCTGAAAAAACAAAACGATCCGATGGTACAAATCGAATTGATACAGTTATTAACCAAAATGAAAGAAACCGCTATCCTTAACGAGCTCGAGAGGATAGTAAAAGACGGAAGCACCATGGATGCCGTAAAAGACCATGCTTATTCAAGTATGTTCAGCCTGCGCTCCTGATCAATCATCATCATTAATTATTTTATCCCAAAAAGAAATCGACAATGAAAAAGTATGTAATAGCAACCTTTTTTGGCCTGCTGGCATTCACTATCACACAGGCACAGGAATATAAACTGGCCAAAAGCACCGGTAAACTGGTGATCAATCTTTCTTCTGTTAAAGTGGAAGGCTATAGCGGTAATGAAATTATTTTCAGTTCATCCAAACCGGAACGTGAGGAAGATGAAAGGGCAAAAGGCCTGCGCCCCATCAACGGATCGGGTTATACAGATAATACCGGACTGGGTATCAGTGTAACTGATAAAGGTGCTACGGTAGAAGTAAACCAGGTAAGCCAAAGGGGAAGCGAAGTGAAGATCAAAGTACCCAAAGGTGTTGCGGTTTCCTATGCTTTTAATAAAGTAATGAATGCCGGTAAATCATACTTTAAAAACCTGGAAAGTGAACTGGAGATCTCTGTTCAGCACAATTCAGTTGAACTGGAAAATGTAACCGGCCCCGTTACTGCCAAAGCCGTGTATGGTTCTATTGATGCCAAATTCAGCGATAATATCAAAGGGCCGATCTCAATCGTTTCCATCTATGGTCATGTGGACGTAGCTATTCCCACTTCTACAAAAGCCAACCTGAAAATGAATACTTCCTATGGAGAGATCTTTGCTTCTTCTGATCTTAAGATAGAACTGGAAAAAACAGAGAACAATGATATGGTCAGCTACCGCGCCAATAATGTGAAAGGAAAACTGAATGGCGGTGGTGCAGAGTTTACCCTGAAGTCTGATTACAGCAAGATCTATCTGCGCAAAACCAATTAAGCGGAAGCTTATCACTAATCAACACTATGTATGAAAACGATATTCCTGTGTCTCTGTTGTTTCCTGTTATTGGGAGCAACGGCACAAACAACGGTCAACAAGACCTATGCAGTAAAACCGGGTGATAAGATTGAACTTGATTTTGATTATCCCAAAGTGGTGCGAATCAGTACCTGGGATAAGAATGAAGTTGCCATTACGGCCCATGTAAGTATTAATAACGGAGAGAATGATGGTGCTTTTGAACTGGAAGAAAAAAATGAATCGGGGGTGTTAACTATCAAGAACCGGATCAAGGACATGGATAAACTTCCCCGTTTATATACCATTATCCAGGATGGTAAAAAAACGATCTTTCGTTCTAAAGAAGATCTGAGGGAATATACCGCAAAGAATGGCGGTGCCCACCGGATCACATCGGAAGGGGTAGACCTGGAGATCACGATTGAAGTGAAGATCCCGACCAATACAGCAGCTACCAATGTGAAATCCATCTATGGTATGGTTGAGATGGTAGACTTTCATGCACCTGCCAATATTACTGCCACCTATGGCGGGATTGATGCAACCGTTGCAGAAGCCAATACCGGTAAATTACAGGCCACTACCAGTTATGGACAGATCTATACCAACCTGGATCTGAAGCTGACCGATAAAACCGAAAAGGATTTTTTCACCTCCATTACCGCAGAGCCGGGTAAGGGCCCAACTTATATCTTAAAATCTACTTACGGAAAGATCTATCTCCGTAAACCATAATCGTCTCGGATTTTTTCTCATGTGCACGGGGTATTTTTATACCCCGTTTTTTTATTGCCTGATCCTTAGCGCATACCTGATTTTGACAGCTTATGGATAGTATCTGCCATTGGTGTAAATCGGATTCTTTTCCCCGGGCAGGGCATCTATTTTTGAACCAAATCAATTCCTTCCAGATGAGAGCATTTGCCGCAGTCGTATTTGTATTAACAGCGATGGTTGCCAATGGGCAAAAAAACCTTGTGCCCGGTAAAAGCGCTTTTGAAAATAAATGGGTGAAAAATGAAACCGCTGAAATGGTATGGTATGCGCTTCGTGATACGGTTAAATTGGAGATAGGAAGGGTGGTTACAGACATCCGCAAAGAGGAAAAGCAACTTATCGTAACAACCGAAGTAAAAATGAAAGGTGCGCCATCAAAGTGGATCGACTCTACCATTGCAGATCTGCATACACTCAAACCGGTTCGTCATGCTTCTTATAACGCACAAAGGGATATGGCATTGGATTTCGGGAACCCGGTTACGGGGTTCTATCATGATAAAATCAAAAAACAGGTAACTGAGATCCGTGATACTACGCGTGAAGCTTATTTCGACAGTAATATTTATTCAACCATGATAGCCTGGCTGCCTTTACATGATGGATACACACAAAATATTTCTATTTATGATTATAATCCCGCTGGTAAAACAGGTGTGTCAACGGTTGATGTTCGTAAAGTAGTAAGTGGCAGTTATGAAACTGCGCGGTCCGGCAGCAGGAACGTGTGGGTTGTAACGTTAGCGGCAGAAATAGGGGGCTCGGGTAATAGCGTAAGCACTTACTTTATTGATAAAGCAGACAGAAAACTATGGAAGCAGGAGATCAATGCCGGCAACCGGAAAATGTTGATGGAGCGTATTGAACAGTAACTAATCCAATACTTCGTATATCATAACCGGGTGCTGTTTGTTCTTAAGGCTTACTTCACCCATACTTTTACAATTGAAAGACTCTTTCACTTTTTCATAAGCCGCTTCCGAGATAATGATCTGATCGGCTTTGGCAACAGACTGTAATCTTGCAGCGGTATTCACCACATCGCCTACTACCGTGTAATCCAGGCGACGCAGGTTAGCTGAGCCGATATTACCTGAGATCAATTCACCATAGTTGATGCCGATCGACACTTGCGGGCGGAAACCTAACTCTTTTTCATCGATCGGTAAAGATTGTAATTGTGTCCGAATGGACAGGCTGGCATCAATAGCCCTGTCGAGTTGATAATTTCCCCGGAATACAGCCATGATCGCATCACCGATGAATTTATCTACATGCCCGTTTTGAGCGATGATCTCTTTTACCATCACATCAAAATAGCGGTTAAGCATTTTTACTACGGTATCTGCAGGAGCAGTTTCTGTGATAGCCGTAAATCCGCAAATATCGATGAACACAACGGTTGCATCAACCGTTTCATTGAGCATGAGCGAGTCTTCGAATTGCTGACTTCCCATGAAATTGAGTACGTTCTCATCAACATACATTCGCAGGATATTATTCTCTTTGATCGCTTTCAGCGTTTCATTCAGCTGGGTTACATGTTTGATGGTCTTTTCAATGGTAAGCTCGAGGTCTTCAAAATTTACCGGTTTGCAAACAAAATCAAAAGCCCCTTTGTTCATGGCGCTGCGGATATTGTCCATATCTCCATAGGCAGATACCATTACTGTTTTAAGCAGGGGGTTGGAATCGTTCAGTTTACCCAATAAGGTAAGCCCGTCCATTTCCGGCATATTGATATCGCTCAACACGATCGATATATCGGGATGTTGTTCCAGCTTCAGGATGGCATCATTGCCATTCATCGCAAAGATGAATTCGTATTTTTCTTCACGGATCTGTTTTCTGAACTTCTGCTTGATCAGGGTTTCCAGATCGATCTCATCATCTGCAACTAAAATTTTTGCCATCAGCTTATATTTTGAGTTTTTCCTTTAACAGTGTGAAGTCAACGGGTTTGGTTAAGAAATCATCGGCGCCGAGTTTCATGGCCTGGTCATAATTTTCTGCATCACCATAGGCGGTGATCATCATCACAATAGGGGGCGGGGTATGGTATTTATGTTTGATCTGGTCCAGCAGTTCCAGTCCGCTCATCCCCGGCATATTGATATCAGATAAAATAAGCACGGCTTCATGGTGATTGGCATTCAGGTATTCCAAAGCCATTTCTCCGGAAATCGCAAAAGCAAAATCCACGATACCATCCCGGATCTCTTTCCGGAACCTTTGCTGGAAAAGGTTCTGCATATCCTGTTCATCATCAACAACTAATATTTTCATACGTAATCTTTTAAAAATTTATGACTGGTGGATAGGTAATATGATCTTGAATTCTGCTGACTCTCCTTCTGTTGTGTTCACTAATAATTCTCCATGGTGCCCCTTGGTTATAATATCATAACTCATAGATAAACCAAGGCCGGTGCCTTCGCCGGTGGGTTTTGTGGAGAAGAAAGGCTGGAATATTTTCTCGATTACTTTCTGCGGAATGCCCATGCCGTTATCTCTTACGGTAATGATCACTTTATCTGCGGTTCTTTGGGTACCCACAAAAACAGTAGGCTCATATCCTTCAATCCCTTTTTTCTTTTTATCGGTTACCGCATAAAATGCATTGGTGATCAGGTTGAGGATCACCCTTCCGATATCCTGTGGTATTACATTGATCGTGCCGATGTTCGGATCAAAATCAGTCTTCATGGTTGCATTGAATGATTTATCCTTAGCGCGTAAACCGTGATAAGCGAGGCGCAGGTATTCATCAGCCAGGACATTGATATTGGTAGGTTCTTTGGTGCCTGTGCTGTTGCGGCTGTGTTGCAGCATGCCTTTTACAATGCCATCAGCACGCTTGCCATGGAAATTGATCTTCTGCTCGTTCTCTTTAATGTCTTTTGCAATGGCTTTTACATCAGCGAGATTACCCTTGTCAAGTTCCTGTTCCATTTCTTCTATCAACTCGGTATTTACTTCGGAGAAATTGTTAATGAAGTTCAATGGATTCTGGATCTCATGTGCGATGCCTGCGGTTAATTCTCCCAGGGATGCCATCTTCTCTGACTGGATCAATTGGGTTTGCGTGGATTTCAGGTCTTCCAGTGATTTTTGTAACTGTTCGGTCCTGTGCGCCACTTTATCTTCCAGTATACGGTTCTCTTTCTGCAACATGCGAGAGCGGTAAACAATATATACTCTCAAGATGCTGATACCTGCCAATGCAAAAATCAAATAGGCCCACCATGTTTGATACCACGGTGGAGATATGGTAAAGCTGAATATGGCAGGCACTCCCCATTTGCCATCTAAGCCCTTGCTGCTTACTTTGAACGTATATTTTCCGGGAGGGAGGTTCAGGTAATTTTCTGTAAGGGTATTGGTGGTAGGCACACTCCATTTTTTATCAATGCCTTCCAGCAAATAAGTGTACCAGGTTGTATCACGCCTGCTGGCATGGGCTTGTGTGAACCGGAACTGCAAATAATTATTTGTGTAAGGAATCTCCAGGTTTACCGGCATATTGTAAGGGCCGGCTACACTGTCCCATCTTAGTTCTTTGGTTGTGGTATATCCTGTGTTTAAGGGTTGTTGTCCTTTCACATAAAATGTATCCGTGGTCCATAAAGTATCTGTTCCGTTTGGCTTGTGATCATTCACAAAAAATTGTGGAATGGTCATCACATTCAACCCGGTGATATAGGTAGGAACGGTATCTGTTTCATTTTTAAAATCATGAATGATGGACAGGCCCGCATCACCCCATAAAAAAGCACCGTTTTGTGTGATCGCATCTGTAGACCAGGC
>CBHRAM010000156.1:0-7877 GCA_966076165.1 uncultured Chitinophagaceae bacterium | reverse complement strand
CTCACCCCTAAGAAACTCCGCAAAAAACAATACCTCCTGCAGGAAGGCGATATCTGCAAATCCATTGCCTTTGTTGAGAAAGGCGCATTAAGGGAATATACAGTGGATGAAAAAGGGAACGAACACATACTTCAGTTTGCATTGGAAGGGTGGATCATTTCCGATCTCTATAGTTTTTTGTCGGGAGAACCTTCGCTGTACAATATTGACGCATTGGAAGATTCAGAACTGGTCCTGATCACGCGTTCGGCAGAAGAAGCCATTATCAAAAAAGTACCTAAATACGAAACCTTTACCCGCATGCAGATCACCGGTGCTTACCTGGCTATGCAGAAACGGGTTACTTCTTTTATCAGCCTGCCTGTAGAAGAGCGCTACCTTGGTTTCACAAAACTCTACCCCGATATTGTTCAAAGGGTTCCTCAACACATGATCGCCTCTTATATGGGCCTTACGCCGGAAACGTTAAGCCGGGTTCGTAAAAAGATCGCTTCCGGCAAATAACTATCCTGTAATTTTTTGAAAAGCATTGATTTTTATCAATGTTTTTTCTTGTCCGTACGCAATGGAGCAAGGCTTACTGCCGGCGTAGGTTTGCATTAGTAAATCAACGGATATGCGGACAAAACAAACCATAGCAGTTATCGGTGCAACAGGAAGTATGGGGGCAGCTATTGCTAAAACGATCTCAAAAGGTAATTACCGTTTACTTCTTTCCTCAAGAAATTTTCAAAAAACGCAGGATCTGGTTAATGAGATCTATGCAATCAACCCATCGGCAGATGTGGAAGCCATGGATTGCTCAGTGAATGCGGGCTGGGAAGCAGATATGATGATACTCGCCGTTCCTTATACAGCAGAAAAAGAGATAGCGGAGAGGATCAGGGAAGTGGCCAATCAAAAGATTGTGATCAGTATTTCCAATCCCTTAAATGAAAACTATGATGGGTTACTTACAGAACCGGGTACCAGTGCTGCAGAAGAACTGGAAGCGCTATTGCCGAATTCAAAAAGTGGTGAAAGCTTTCAATACCAATTTCGCAGCCGACTTTGCTGAACCGGTAATTGATGGGGTGCTTACCGACACTTTTATTGCGGGAAACGACCGGGAGGCCCTCGACTATGTAGAGGAACTGGTAAGCATTGCGGGATTTAACCCCATTGTTGCCGGCGGGCTTTCTGTAAGCAGCACTTTGGAAAGTATGCAGTTACTGCTGATCCGCCTGAATATCGAAAATAATTATCAATGGCATGCCGGATGGAAAGTCCTCCATACATAAAATCATATAAACAAAAAACAAGCATCATGAAAAAGTTAATCCTTTTACTCGCCGTATCCCTTATTGGTACCGGCTTATTTGCACAATCAAATTCAGAAGCACTGAAAAATGAGTTAAAAAAATTAAATGGTGCGGCCGCCCTCGTAGATAAACGGCTTACCATTTTTGACACACTCGATTTTAAAGTCTTTACCGGGCAACAATGGGAAAGGTTTCATGAAAGCCACGTAAAAGACATCATTGTTTACTGGCCCGACGGGCATTTTACCAAAGGACTGGAAAAACATATCGAAGACCTTAAATACATGTTTGTCTATGCCCCGGATACCGAGATCCATGAGCACCCGGTTAAGTTTGGTGCCGGCGAATGGACAAGTGTAATAGGTGTGATGACCGGAACTTTCACGAAACCGATGCCGATCGGCGATGGAAAATTTATACAGCCAACCGGAAAGAAATTTTCGATCAATATGTGTACCGTGGGCCACTGGACAAACGGTGTAATGGACAAAGAATACCTGTTCTGGGATAACCAGACCTATATGAACCAACTGGGTTTAGGCAAATAAAAATCCTGTAATCAATCATCAATCATAAAAAACAAAACATGAAAAAATTAGTATCCCTGTTAGCATTCCTCGTATTGGGAAGCAGTGTATTTGCACAAACCAAATGGAACGCAGACCCCGCACACAGTTTTCTGAACTTTTCAGTGAAACACCTGGGTATTTCACTGGTAAACGGCAACTTCAAAAAATTTGAAGGAAGCTATACAGCCGGCAAAGCAGATTTAAGCGATATAAAGATCAGCTTCACTGCCGACGCATCAAGTATCAACACCGGTGTTGACCAGCGCGACACGCACCTGAAAACGGATGATTTCTTCAATGCGGAGAAATACCCTTCTCTCAAATTTGAAAGCAGTTCTTTTAAAAAAGTGAAAGACAACGACTACGTTTTAACAGGTAAACTCACGATCCGGGATGTTACAAAGGAGGTAAGTTTTAAAGTAGTATATGGTGGTGTAACCAAAGACCCATGGGGCAATAACCGCACAGGTTTCGGGGCAACAACGGTTATTAACCGGTTTGATTATAATGTTAAATATGATCCCACAGGAACAGCCGTGGCAAAAGAAGTAACAGTAACTTTGAACCTGGAATTTGTTCAGGCGAAATAATGCAGCGTAAACAATTTATAAAAATCATTTCAGGAGGAGTAATCATGACCGGTATCAACACACTCAGCAGTTTTAAAAACTTTACTGATACATTACAGCCACAGGAACACCTGATGCCTGTACTGTTCGTAGGTCATGGTTCTCCTATGAATGGTATCGAAGACAATGACTTCAGCAGAAGATGGTCGTCTATTGCCAAAGAAATTCCCACACCCAAAGCGGTGCTGGTGGTTTCCGCACACTGGTTCACAAAGGGTACACAGATCACCGAAATGGAAACCCCACCTACGATCCATGATTTTGGTGGTTTCCCCAAAGCCTTATACGAAGTACAGTATCCGGCACCCGGCGATCCCTTGCTGGCAAGGGAAACCGCGGCTATGATCCATACGGCAAATGTAGAACTGTCGCACGATTGGGGTTTGGATCACGGTACCTGGACCATCGTTCGCCATATGTATCCACTCGCCAATATTCCGGTATTGCAGTTGAGTATCGACTACACCAAGGATGCCCAATACCATTATAACCTTGCCAAAGAGATCTATGCGCTTCGTAAGAAAGGTGTATTGATCATCGGTAGCGGTAATATGGTGCATAATTTACGAATGGTGGCCTGGGATAAATTAAATGAACCGGAGTATGGTTACGACTGGGCCATACAAATGAATGATTCCTTTAAGAAATTGATCAGCGAAGGCAGTCACGATCAATTGATCCATTATCAAAACCTTGGCAAGGAAGCCATGCTGGCCATTCCAACACCCGAACATTATTTGCCTTTGATCTATACATTAGGGTTGAAAGGAAAAGAAGATGCTGTGTCTTTCTTTAATGATAAAGCAGTTGGCGGATCATTGACCATGACTTCTGTCAGGTTGGGTTAAATGCCTGAACACAATACTCATCTTTAAATAGACCGGTATGTCAAATACAATACACCCTGAGGGTTATCCGGTATTACAGGAGAACCTTGCGTTAAAATATTTAATTCGTCTTCCCGGACAAAAACCTGCTGTACAGAAAGCGTTGATCTTACTGCATGGTGTGGGTAGTAATGAACAGGATCTGTTTAATGCGTTTGGCAAACTTCCGGATGACCTGCTGATCATTTCCGCAAGAGGCCCCCTCACGTTGAGCGCAGGGCGGTATGCATGGTTTCATGTTGATTTTTCAACAGGAAAACCTTTGATCAATGAAGAAGAGGAAAAAGAAAGCCGGGAGATCATTAAAACATTTATAGAACAGGTAAGAGATCGGTACCATATTGATGAACTCTATATAGGCGGTTTTAGCCAGGGTTCCATCATGAGTTGTACGATCGGTTTAACTGTACCTGCGCTCATAACAGGCGTCATCGCTTTAAGCGGAAGGATCTTAACACAGATCCGCAACTCAGTTCACAAAACAAGCGAACTCGCAAACCTGAAAATATTGCTGGCTCATGGCACTCTCGATAAAACATTGCCCATTACATACGCAAGGGAAGCAAGAGAATACCTCGAATCATTGGATGTACAGCTCACCTATCATGAGTATCCCATCGGGCACCAGGTGAACAGCGAAGAATTAGCCGAGATCGAAAAATGGATAGGATAAAACCGGGTGTTTGATTAACTTTAATACAGGCATCTTGTTTTATACAATCCCGGCCTATTCAAACCATGATGAACAGGGTTACTTACTATGCAACCAAACAGTTCCGGTCATTATTTGAACTTAAGCAGACCGAAAGGCTATGGCATATACCCGTGCTGGCATCTTTATGTGTAGGGATCCCTTTATTGATCGGCTATTACTATAACCGTCTGGATTATGGGATCTTATCCTGTACCGCCGGATTGGTGATCTTATACCTGCCGGCTGCTTCTGTGGCTAAGCGTATGATCACTTTAATGGCCTGCTCTTTTGGTTTCATGGTCTCGTTCACTATCGGGATCGCTTTCAGTTTTAATCCTGTTCTGTCTTCTCTGGTGCTTGGACTTTTTGCAGCCTGTGTACATTGGCTTACCCGGTATTTTCAATTAAAAGGGCCAGGTAATTTCTTTTTTATCATGGTGGCATCTATTTCCAGTTGTATGCCATTCAACCTGATGAGTATTCCCGTGCGTGTGGGACTGATTGGAATGGGCACCATGCTGGCCTGTATACTTGGATTTATTTACAGCCTTTATATCACCCGAAAATATCCGGAGCAAAAAACATTGATTGTAGTGCCACCTAACCAATACACCCGGATCATCGATTCAATGATCATCGGGCTTTTCATGGGACTCTCTTTGCTGATCGCACATATGTTACATTTAAATAACCCCTATTGGGTTCCTATATCCTGCGCAGCTGTGATGCAGGGAGTGAACCGGGATCATATCTGGGAAAGAAGTTTTCAGCGCATTACAGGAACGTTTGTGGGATTGGGTTTCACCTGGTTGATCCTCTACTTCCTCCCGCTCAGCCCTCTGCGGATCTGTATCATCATTTTATTGTTCCAGTTCATTATTGAAATGTTAGTGGTAAGGCATTATGCACTGGCCATGGTATTTATTACTCCCATGACCATCCTGCTGGCAGAAGTGGGGAAAGCGCAGTCCGTTAACCCCACCCAGTTGGCAACCGCCCGGTTCTTTGATATTGTATTGGGCAGCCTGATCGGGGCAGTAGGGGGTTGGACCCTGCACCACCGGCAGCTACGCAATAAAGCCGAGCGGCAGATCAGAAAAACAAGGGTGGCCATTGTGCGTGGATGATATTGTTGGGTTAACGGAACCCTACTTGTCCTTATATTACAGTCATTATATAAATTAGAACTATTCTGCAGAGATCATGCCTAACGATTTCAGAAAAAAACATTTTGTGCTGCTACTGTTCAGCCTGCTCTTGCATGCCGCTCAGGTCTTCTCTCAATCCAAACCCAATATCATCTACATCTACGCAGATGATATGGGCTACGGAGAATTGGGTAGTTACGGACAAACAAAGATCAGAACACCCAATCTCGATAGGCTTGCGAAAGAAGGCATGCGTTTTACACAACATTATACCAGCGCCCCGGTATGTGCACCTGCCCGTTGTATGTTACTCACAGGTAAACATGGCGGACATACCTATATTCATGGTAATTATGAATTAGGAGAATTTGCCGACAGTCTCGAAGGTGGCCAGATGCCTTTACCCGAAGGAACTTTCACCATTGGCCACCTGATGAAACAGGCAGGTTACAAAACAGCCGTGATCGGTAAATGGGGTTTGGGGATGGCCAACACATCGGGTGATCCGCAAAAGCAGGGATTTGATTATGCGTATGGGTACCTCGATCAGAAACAGGCACACAATTATTACCCCACACATCTCTGGGAAAATGGTAAATGGGATCCCTTACAAAACCCGGTGATCAATGTGCATAAACCATTGGACCCCTTAACAGCGACGGATAAGGATTTTGAATATTTCCGCGGAAAAGACTATGCACCTGCCAAACTCACAGAAAAAGCATTGGCCTTTATCGATAAGAATGCAAAAGCACCTTTCTTCCTCTATCTGCCTTATACCCTTCCGCATTTATCGTTGCAGGCACCGGAAGAGTATGTAAAGAAATATATAGGGCAGTTTGATGAGAAACCTTATTTCGGACAGAAAGGGTATGCTTCTGCCAAATACCCCTTATCTACCTATGCAGCCATGATCACCTATCTTGATGACCAGGTTGGGATCATTCTCGAAAAAATTAAACAACTTGGGTTGGACAATAACACCATCATCCTTTTCTCGAGCGATAATGGTGCAACCTTCGAGGTAGGTGGTGTAAACAGGCTTTTCTTTAATAGTAATGGTGGTTTGCGTGGTGCGAAACAGGATCTGTTTGAAGGCGGGATCCGCGAACCCCTGATCGTACGCTGGCCCGGAAAGATCAAAGCGGGCAGTACCAGTGAACTGGTTTCTGCCCAGTTCGATTTTATGGCAACATTGGCGGAACTGACCCATCAAAAAATTAAAGAAACAGATGGGATCTCTTTTCTCCCCGAATTAACCGGGAAACAAAATGAACAGAAAAAACATCCATATCTCTATTTTGAATTTCCGGAAAACGGCGGACAACTGGCTATACGTATGGGTAATTGGAAAGGGGTAAAACCGGATATGAAACAGCACCCCGATAATAAATGGAAACTATTCAACCTGGCCAATGACAGAAATGAAACAACAGATATCGCGGATCAACATCCTGAAATAATTTCACAGTTTGATGTTATTGTTAAGAAAGAACATCGCAATGCACATATCAAGGAATGGGAATTTGTAAATCCGAAATTCACAATAAAAAAATAATCATTGTGTAACAGTTACATAAAAGATCCGGTATTAGCCGGATCTTTTTTTGCAGCTACGCTTGTAGTGCTTCATTTACAATTTAATAATGGTGGGCTCAGTGAGATAGATAATATTTTTGGCAAACAAAATCTATATATTTACGATGCCAACACAAGCAAATGGATAAGATTGCTTCCATAAAGAACGGAGATACCGTGGCTTTCAGCACTGTATTTGAAGAATTCCATAAGAAGACCTTCTCTTTTTTTATGTCGCGTACGCGCAGAGATCATGAATTGTCAAAAGAACTTACACAGCTTACCTATATTAAATTCTGGCAGTCACGACATACCTTATCTGCGATCCACTCATTAGATAAGCAATTATTTGTAATAGCCAAATGCATATTGATAGATCATATACGGAAAGCAGCAGCAGACAGACGGGTAACCGATGAGATCATCATGAACAATACTTCCGCAGGATATGAACGGGTAATGGAAACGCATGCGGAAGAAGTTTTTGAAGGCACCAACTATATCAATACCCTGTTGAAGAAATTGCCTCCGGCAAGAAAAAAAATACTTCGCCTCAAATTTGTATATGGCTATTCTAACCGCGAAATAGCCCAGATGCTGTCTATCTCTGTTAAAACAGTGGAGGACCATGTTACCAAGGGGCTAAAAGAACTTCGTAACCATCCCGAAGTATCTGTAGCCTTCACCCTGTTTTTTTGTGCATCACAGATTATCTAATTTTTTTTGAAGGAGAGCAGGGGTAAACCTTCCCGGCCTTCGTATTATTATCATAAGGAGCATAAGCCCAGTGGATGGAAATAACTGAATTGATCATACAAAAGTTCTTTGACGGACAATGTTCGGCCTCGGAAGCCGAAGCGGTAGCGGAATTTCTGCATGCCAACCCGGAAGTATTGGATGGCTATTTCCAGAACGAATGGGTGGAAGATGCATCTGTAGGGTTGTCGCAGGAGGAGTACCAGACAATGCTGGCCCGGATACAACCTCAACCTGAGATCACCCATAGCCCCTTACGCCGTATTCGTGTCTGGATGGCTGCAGCCGCTTCTGTGATCCTGGTGGCAGGTGCAG
>CBHRAM010000155.1:0-7935 GCA_966076165.1 uncultured Chitinophagaceae bacterium | reverse complement strand
GGTCTGGAGGAAGAATTGAGAATTTTGACAGGAAACCAAAAGATATGGCCGAGATGAGTGTGGATGATTCTTTGAGTTTGCTGAAGAAGAAATTCGGAAAATAGCATAAGCCTGACGACACTTTCAGGAATCAATGAAATAAAAAATACCATCCGAAAAGATGGTATTTTTTATTCGCGTAAACTATGCCGGGTAATATTTATTTAGCATAAAATCTCCAGGATGTTTTAAAGTCTCTTGTCAATGGCTGGTTGGTGATGATGGCACGAACCATTTCAACCGGCATATTGTTCTCTCTCAGGATGGCATCATGGAATTGTTTGTAGCTCATCTTTCCTTTATCTACTACTTCTTTCTTTAATGCATAGAACTGGAAGGCACCGGTCATATAGGCCAGTTGATACAAGGGCCCGTATCCCCCGGTAAAAGAACGGCGTACTTCGCCTTCTGCATTGGCCCTTTCATGGCCAACCCTGTCTACCAGGAAGTCGATACACTGTTGTGGTAACCAGTTACCCAAATGATAATTCAGTGAGAATATGATCCTTGCGCAACGGTGCATCCGCCAGAACAGCATGCCTACGCGGTCTTCGGGTGAGCGTGGGAATTTCATGTCCCACAAAATAAATTCCCAGTAAAGCGACCATCCCTCGGTCCAGAAAGGTGTATTGTAATGACGGTAAGATTTGAACCGGTTATTCATGAACCCCTGTAAATGGTGGCCGGCAATGAGCTCGTGGTGAACTGTGGCCCGTGAGAAATGCGGGTTGTTTCCGCGCATACTCATCATGCGGGCTGCGGAATCCATTCCGAAAGTAGGATAGGATACCAGCAGGGTTTCACCACCGAGAAAGAATGGGCTTACCAATTGTTGCCTGGCCGACATCATATTCATCCGCCAGGTTTCTTCTGCCAATGGCGGAATGGTCACAAGATCATTCTTCTTTAAAAAATCAACGGACTGGTTATATAAACCCATGATCATTTCCGGTTGTTCACCTTCAGGAACATAGCTGTTCTTTACTTTCTCCAATGCGGCTTTCCAGTTATCGCCAAAACCCATTTCGCGGGAAGCTTTGAGCATTTCAGCATCGCACCAGGCAAACTCTTTGTTGGCAATATCGATCAGTTCATCCGGTGTGTACGGGATCATTTCATACTTCAACTGCCTGATCAACTCGTCTTTACCAATGGGGTTACCTACAATACCACTGGCATCTTCTTTTTGCAGGGTTGCTTTATTGCCCTTGCTTTTTATTAATGTAGCATAAACACCCAATAAAGAATCAAGCGATTTATAAGGTGCCGGGATCCATTTGGTGAATTTCGGGTCGTAGCCATAATAGAAATCATACACACTTCGCAAAGCAGTCTGCAAACCCCTTACAGTAGCTTCTGCGCGATTGGATAGGGGCATTTCCATCAGGCCCTCCTGGCTAAGGCTGTTAGCTGCGGCCTGCAACTGGTTGCGCACGGCTGCTAATTTACCGGCAAGTTCTTCGCTATTTAGCGTGGTTCCCCTGCGGCGAAGTTTTTCCAGTTGATAGATCGGGTCGCCAAAAGAAACATATTTATAGATGGCAGTATACTCTGTGGCTTCCTGGTTAAGAATACGGATCTCATAATCCAGTTGTCTTTTGAACAGGATATAATCAACCTTGCTGCCGGTTTGCATTTTATCAAAATCCAGCTGCTGTAATTGTTTCAGGTAATCGAGACAGTTCTTTTTAAACCGCTCCCTTCTTTCCGGCGAATTGACGATCAGATAAAACCGGACAAGACTGCCTCTGTCGGCTTCATATTGAGCCATTAAAGGCTGAACCTCGCTGGTTTGGTAATAAGTGTCGGTAGGTTTTCTGCTTTGCGCAGGTGCATTGACGGAAACGGCGATCAATACCACCAAACAGAAAGAATGAAGTATCCTGATCATAAGCGTAGTTGTTTCCTATGAAAGTAAGCAAAAGATAGAGGCGCGGCAGCATAATAAGGCTGTTTTTTTCAACAGTGAGACGGAAAGAAAATAGTCTTATCTTGGTTCAATAATCGATGAAAATGAAAAGAATTGCCTGTTTAATGTTCTGCACAATTGTTGCCGTACTTGCCAACGCACAAACCAAAGTAAATCCGGTTATCAAACATTTTGGTACCGTAACGGAAGTCCCCTTCTCTGTTGAGAATCCGGATCCCAAAATGGATTATAAAGTAATTGTGGAAGTGAGTTCTGAGAATACCAAACCGGAAGCGGTTCACGAGTTCTTTGAGAAAGTAGCAGCGGTAGTAAACCTGCACGCTTTAGGCGGTGTACCTGCTAATAAATTTCACCTGATCATGGTGATCCATGGCCCGGCCGCACAGTTTGTGGTTAACAATGAGGAATACAAAAAGAAATTCAACGTGGATAATCCGAACCTTCCCCTGTTTAAAGAATTGAAAGATGCCGGGGTGAAGATCTTCGTTTGCGGGCAGTCTCTGAACAAAAGAAATATTCCCAAAGAAAATGTAGCACCGGAAGTAAGCCCTTCCTTATCTGCGATCACCACTTTGACAACTGACCCGTTAAAAGGGTATTCGATGCTGAAATATTAAGATTAATGGATTGGCGGATTAGCGGATTAGCGGATTCGAAAAAGTTTAATAATCCGCAAATTCGTAATTCGCTAATCCGCCAATTGCTTTATCTCCCTGTTCTCATAGATAATTTTATCTCCTCCATTGAAACCGATGTTCACCATAGCAGTGGCCAATTGTTCTGATGTGAGCCCTATGTTAGGATAGATCTTACTGAGCAAAGGTTTATAGAGTACCCGGAAGATTTGGTATAAAGTATTGGGCTCTTTTCTTGGGGTAACGGGGTAAATATAACCCGGCCTGAAAATGGCGAGGTGCCTGAAGTTTAGTCCTATCAAAATATTCTCTGCCACACCTTTATCGAGCGCAAACATCACTTTACTTTTTTCGGCACTGTCTGCTCCCTGTCCGCTTAAAAAGCAGAAACCGGTTTCCGGACTTTGTTGTTTTAATTCTTTCGCAAAAGCCGCAGTTATGTCCACGGTTATTCTTCTGAATTCAGCTCTGGGCACCTGTCCGGTATATACACCGATGCAAAAGAAACAGATATCCTGGTGCTGCAATGTTTCTCTGATAGATGAAAAATCCAGATAATCCTCATGGATCACCTCCAATAATTTCGGGTGCGTGATACCGTTTTTCTTCCGGGTGATAGAAGTCACTTTGTTTACATCGTCTCTTTGTAAACAATACTCCAGTATCAGCCTCCCGATCATACCGTTTGCTCCGGTGATAATTATATTCTTCATACTTATTTTATAGCCTTGCGTACCCTCGTGTCATAGCGTCTTTGCGGTTAGATGGTGAGTCTAACCGCAAAGACGCAAAGAACAAAGGATCGCCAGGAATTATGCTAAACTGATTTTTTTACCTGTTCTGGCGGCTTCGTAAATTCCCATCAAGATCCTCATATCTTTCAGCCCTTCTTCACCAGACGTATGAGCGGGGAATTTATTGTTTTCGAGGAATTCTTTGCAGATCCCATTCAGCATAACGGTTTGGTGATGTACGATGGGCAGGTTCATTTCCCCCTGGCTGGTGCGGCCTTTGAGGGGGCCATAGCTGTAAGCCGGGCTCATCTGGATCCATCCGTTATTGGCCGACACATAGAGCTGTTCAATATTGGATTTATAAGAGCTGAATCCATTCACCATAATACCATCGGGGAATTCCATTTGCCAGGAGATGGATTCTTCAACGGTTGTAAAACGTTGTGTATCGGTTACCGGACCAAATTGTGCAGTAACCCAAAGCGGTTCTTTGCCGGTTGAATATCTTGAAGCCTGTACACAATAAATGCCCACATCCATTAAAGGGCCGCCGCCTGCGAGTTCTTTTTTCAAACGCCATTGGGCAGGGTCACCGATGCTGAAACCGAAATTGGTTTGCACAAACCGGACATCACCCAATACTTTTTTCTGCCCCAGGCGCATCACTTCCTGTGTAAATGGTTCGAAATGTAAACGGTACCCAATGCCTAATTGAACGCCTGCTTTCTTGCAGGCTGCTATCATTTCTTCTGCTTCTTTTACGGAAACCGACATGGGTTTCTCACACATTACATGTTTACCGGCTTTGGCTGCACGCAATACAAACTCATGGTGCATGGAATTGGGAAGAACGATATAGATAATATCAATATCCTTATTGTCCGCGATCCGGTCAAAGTTCTGGTAGTTGTAAATATTTTTTTCGGGGATACTGTATTTCTTTTTCCATTCTTCTGCTTTGGAAGGGGTGCCGGTAACAATCCCTGCGAGATAACAGTTATCGGTTTGTGCAAGGGCAACAGCCAATTGATTTTTTGCATAACTCCCCAATCCGACCAGGGCGATACCTAATTTCTTTTTTTGAAACGGGGTTTTTGCACCAATGATGGTTGGAAAAGCAGAAGCAGCAAGGGTAGTTCCCAGGCCCAGGCTCATGGTTTGCAGAAAAGAGCGGCGTGTGTGGTTGGTAGGCATATCGTATCATTGAGATACCTACAAGATACAAAAACCAGGAACTTTTGGAAAGTTTTAAACTTGCCAAAAGTTCCTGCATACTTAATATTCAGGATTCACCCCAACATAGTTCAAGGGAGTGATGGCTTTCAACTCTTTTTTCACTGCCGCACTTACTTTCAGTTTGCCGATAAAGTCCTGTATCGCCTTTTTATCGATCGCATCTTTACCACGGGTAAGGTCTTTTAATGCTTCGTAAGGGTTAGGATAATTCTCGCGACGGAGAATGGTTTGTATGGCTTCTGCTACCACGGCCCAGTTATTTTCGAGGTCGGATTTTAACTTGGCCTCATTCAGTACCAGTTTGCCCAATCCTTTTTCCAGTGATTTTAAAGCGATGGCTACATGCGCTACCGGTACACCAATATTACGGAGAACCGTAGAGTCTGTGAGGTCGCGCTGTAAGCGGCTTACGGGAAGTTTGGCAGAAAGATGTTCCAGTAAAGCATTGGCCATACCGAGGTTGCCTTCCGCATTTTCAAAATCGATCGGATTTACTTTATGCGGCATGGCCGAAGAACCTACTTCACCTTTTTTGGTTTTCTGTTTGAAATAGTCCATGCTGATATAGGTCCATATATCCCTGCAAAGATCGATCAGGATATTATTGATGCGCTTGATACTGTCGAAATGTGCAGCCAGGCTATCATAATGTTCTATCTGTGTGGTAAACTGCATGCGCTGCAATCCCAATACATCTTCCACAAAAGCGTTACCCAATACTACCCAGTTCTTTTTCGGAAATGCTACATGATGGGCATTGAAATTGCCGGTTGCCCCGCCAAATTTGGCAGCATAAGGGATACTGGAGAACAGTTCTATCTGGTTATTCAATCTTTCTACAAATACCATGAACTCTTTACCCAATCTGGTTGGGGATGCCGGTTGTCCATGTGTGCGTGCCAGCAAAGGAATATTTTTCCACTGCGCAGCCAGTTGATATAAACTGCTCTGGATATTGATCACCGCTGGCAGGTATTCATGCTCCATACAATGCTTCCAGCTTAAAGGAATAGCTGTGTTATTAATATCCTGAGAAGTTAAACCAAAATGGATCCACTCCTTCAGGTGCGAAATACCTGCTTTATCCAATTGCTCTTTTAAAAAATACTCAACCGCTTTTACATCATGGTTGGTAATAGATTCGATCTGCTTGATCTGCTGTGCATCCGTAACACTGAATTCATCCATCACTTTCTTCAGTTGCAGCCTTGCTTTTGGGGTTAGTTTGAAGAATTTCTTATCCGCCAGAAAGAAAAAATATTCGATCTCTACCAATACCCTGTATTTGATAAGCGCATATTCAGAAAAGAATTCATCGAGATGACTTACCTGTTTACGGTAACGACCGTCGATGGGGGAGATGGCGGAGAGATTGCTGAGTTCCATGTAACTAATTAAAAATTAAGAATTAAAAATTAAGAATTGGTGACGGGGTATCGTCAACCTCCCGCTGTAATTTTTAATTATTAATTTCTAATTATTAATTACTAATGGGTTTTCTTTGTGCAAAATTAGCCGAATTGGACAAGAGAATACGCGTTGGGGCCGTAAGTTATCTAAATACCCGGCCATTATTGTTTGGATTAAGGCGTTCAGGACTGATGGACAGGATCGATCTGCTGGAAGAATACCCCTCCAAAATAGCCGCCATGTTGCTGAATGATGAGATTGATGTGGGTCTGGTGCCTGTGGCCATCATCCCGCAGTTGAAACAAGCGCATATTATTACGGATTATTGTATTGGAGCCGTTGGGGAAGTGGCTTCTGTAGCGCTTTTCAGCGAAGTACCTATGGAACAGGTGACCAGGGTATTACTCGATTACCAAAGCCGTACATCCGTAAACCTGGCCAAGGTCTTATTAAAAGAATACTGGAAGCTGAACCCGGTTCTGGAGAACGCCAAAGAAGATTTCAGATCAGCCATCAAAGGAACCACCGCCGGTATTGTTATTGGCGACAGGGCCCTGGAGCAAAGAAAAATATCACCCTACACCTACGATCTGGCCACTGCCTGGAAAGACCATACGGGCCTTCCCTTTGTATTTGCGGCCTGGGTGGCCAATAAACCCCTGGGAGAAGATTTTGAAGATGCATTCAACCGCGCAAATGGCTACGGGGTTTCGCATCTGGAGGAAGTGGTGGCTGAGAACCCTTATCCCGTTTACGACCTGCTTACTTATTACACCCAAAATATCAGTTACCGGCTGGACGATGAAAAACGGAAGGGGTTGGCGTTATTTCTGGAAAAACTGGGGAATATTGAATATTGAACAAGGAATTTTTAATGAAGAGTTGGCCGTTTTTTTGATTATTCCCGTATAAGAGAGACACTCTTTTTCTTCGTTTCTCTCTTAGCGAAATGCCTGTGGTTCAATAGGGTTGCTTCCTGATCTCAATAAGAGAAAACGAAGAAAAAAGCTCTTCTATACTTCAATATTCAATATTCCTTGTTCAATATTCGATATTCAATAGATTTACAGCATGGCGGGCATTTCCATTATTACCATTTGTTTCAACAACCTTACAGACCTTCAAAAAACCTGTGCCTCTGTTGATGCCCAGACCCTTGTGCCTGATGAACATTGGATCATTAATGGATCTTCGCAACCTGATATTGAACAATGGCTTTTGCAAACCCCTCAGCCGGCTTATCGTAAATGGATCAATGAAAGAGATAAGGGGATCGCAGATGCGTTTAATAAAGGCATTGGGAAAGCAGCAGGACCCATTACGCAATTTCTGAATGCCGGGGATATCTATGCTGCTGATGATGTATTGGCAGTGGTGGCCCAAACCTTCGAGCCAGATCCATCCCTTCAATGGATCAGCGGAAATATTGAAATGATCCGTGCGGGAAAACCTGTTGTGGTAGGTAAACCGTTCGACAGGTCCAAATTATACCGCGGGATGCGCAGTGTATCGCATCCTACCTGGTTTGTAAAGAAAGAAGTGTACAGCCGGATCGGATTATTCAGCAGCGAATATAAGATCGCGATGGACTATGATCTGATGTGCCGTATAGCAGATGAGTCCTATGCTTATTTAAATAAGGTGATCGTGATCTTCGATGACAGTGGTATCAGCAGCACTAAATATTTAGATTCCCTGAAAGAGAACCGGAAAGTATATGAATCTTATTTCGGATTCTCCTGGTTATTGATCCTCTGGCAAATCCGGTTGAAATTACTTCACTATCTGTTGCAGACATCCTTTGGTAAATGGCTATTCAGCCTGAAGAAGAAGTTGGGATTGGAGAATTGGTGAGTTATGAGTTGTGAAAATAAACCTTCAATTTTGGAGTTTTTCGACTACTGACTACTGACTACTGACTACTGACTACTGACTTTTCAAAATGTTTGTG
>CBHRAM010000154.1:0-7939 GCA_966076165.1 uncultured Chitinophagaceae bacterium | reverse complement strand
AAGAAAGAAGCCAATGCCAAACTGAACTACGATCCCGAACTGGATATGATCACATTCGCACACCTGATCAGTGAATCAGGCGAGAACAGTTCCAAATATACCCTGGTGCCTTATGGTAGTTTTGAGGGCTTTAAATGGATCAATGGCCAGTGGAAATATGTGCCGGTAGTAAAAGAAGTAGACCCGAATATCAAATTAAACCCAACCCAGGAAGGATTGGAACAGAAGAGTAACCAGTTTCTTCTGCCGAAGAAGAAAGGAAAGGGATAGTGAAGTTGAAGAAGTTAAAAGGGGTTAAAATGGTTAAAGTAGTTTTTTACTTTGTTTAACCATTTTAACCCCTTTTAACTATTTTAACCAACTACTGCTAGTCAAGTTTCAGTACTGCCAAAAACGCTTCCTGCGGAATTTCCACATTACCTATCTGGCGCATACGCTTTTTACCTTCTTTCTGTTTTTCTAACAGTTTACGTTTACGGCTGATATCACCACCATAACATTTGGCAGTTACATCTTTACGCATCGCACTGATATTTTCACGGGCAATGACTTTCGCACCGATAGCCGCCTGGATCGCGATCTGGAACTGTTGTTTAGGCAGGAGTTCTTTTAATTTCTCACATAATTTCCGTCCAAAATCTTCCGCTCTTCCGCGGTGGATCAGGGCGCTTAAGGCATCCACTTTTTCATTGTTCAGCAGGATATCCATTTTCACGATATCAGCCTGGCGGTAATCGATCGGTGTATAATCGAAGGAGGCATAGCCCCTTGTTGAACTCTTCAGTTTATCATAGAAATCAAATACGATCTCGGTCAGTGGCATTTCAAATACCAGTTCCACCCTTGTTGGGGTTAAATAACTCTGGTTGATGAGGATGCCGCGTTTACCCAAACAAAGCGTCATGATATTACCGATATAATCCGGCTGGGTAATGATCTGTGCCCTGATAAAAGGCTCTTCGATCTTGGCCACTTTTACCGGATCGGGCATTTCAATGGGATTGTTCACATTGATCTTCTCCCCACGGGTGGTATAGGCAATAAAACTTACGTTCGGTACGGTAGTGATCACGGTCTGGTTGAACTCGCGCTCCAGACGCTCCTGGATAATTTCCATGTGCAGCAATCCTAAGAATCCGCATCGGAAACCAAAACCAAGGGCCTGTGAGGTTTCCAGTTCAAATACCAGGGAAGCATCATTCAGCTGCAGTTTGCCCATGCAATCACGCAGTACTTCAAAATCATCCGTATTCACCGGGAAGATCCCTGCAAATACCATGGGTTTAACTTCTTCAAAACCATGTATCATCTCGCCGGGATTATTGGCCAGGGTGATGGTATCGCCCACTTTTACTTCTTTGGCATTCTTGATACCGGTAATGATATAGCCCACATCGCCCGCTTTCACCTCATCCTTGGGCGTCATACTCAATTTGAGTACCCCAACCTCATCGGCAAAGTAATCGGCTCCTGAAGCCACAAAACGGATCTTATCGCCTTTCTTCAACACACCGTTCAGGATCCGGTAATAAACGATGATCCCACGGAAGCTATTGAATACACTATCAAAGATCAAAGCCTGTAATGGTTTATCATAATCACCCTTGGGTGCCGGGATCCTTTCAATGATCGCGTGTAAGATCTCTTCAATACCGATACCCGATTTACCACTGGCCAGTAAGATATCTTCAGGCTTACACCCGATCAGGTCCACGATCTGATCCGTTACCTCCGGGATCTTGGCCCCATCCATATCGATCTTATTGATCACCGGGATGATCTCAAGATCATTATCAATTGCCAGATATAAGTTACTGATTGTCTGCGCCTGAATACCCTGTGAAGCATCCACTAACAACAAAGCTCCCTCGCAGGCGGCTAAGGCCCGGCTTACTTCATAGCTGAAGTCTACGTGGCCGGGTGTATCGATCAGGTTCAACACATATTGCTCCCCTTTATACGGGTAGTTGATCTGTATCGCATGACTTTTAATGGTGATCCCTTTTTCACGTTCCAGGTCCATATCATCCAATACCTGGGCCATCATATCCCTGTCGCCAATGGTCTTGGTATGCTCCAGCAGCCTGTCGGCCAATGTGCTCTTACCATGGTCAATATGGGCAATGATGCAAAAATTCCTGATATTCTTCATAAGCGGCAAAGATAAGTCTGAAGGACGAAGTACGAAGCATGAATTTGAAGCCATTCTGTGAGGCGTGAATCGTGAGTGATGGAGAGCTAATGGCTGGCAGACCATTCAGTTAGTCAGGTTCTCCACTCACGACTGACGACTCACGACTCACGATTGATACTTAATCACACACAAACATCATTTATTACGCTTACTTCTTATTTTTAACCATGCTTAGAAAGAAACTCAACTGGAAGGCCCAGGTAAACAATGAAACAGGCCTGGGAACCAATACCGCATTGGCCGGCGGGCGTTTTTTTAATAAGGATGGGGTTCCCAATATCAATGTAACGGGACTTCCGCTCTGGAGAAGGCTGAACCTCTATCATTCCATGCTCTCCATGAAACGCTGGAAGTTCATTACCATCATCCTGCTCTTTTTTGTTACCATTAACCTGTTCTTTGCCCTGATCTACCTGTTGATCGGGATCGATCATTTAGGGGGTATGGTGGCAGGTTCTGATGCCGAAAAATTTGGAGAAGCTTTCTTTTTCAGTGCACAAACCTTTACCACTGTTGGTTATGGCCGCATCAATCCCATCGGTTTTACCGCCAGTTTAACCGCTTCTCTGGAAGCATTGACCGGGCTGATGAGTTTTGCACTGGTTACGGGTATGCTCTATGGACGCTTTGCCCGGCCCCGGGCTTTTATCAGGTATAGCAAGAATGCCATTTTTGCCCCTTTCAAAGACGGGGTCGCATTGATGTACCGGATGGTGCCGTACACCAAGAATTACCTGATCAATGTGGAGGTGAAACTGACCCTTGCCGTAAAAATTGTAGAAGACGGACAAATGAGAAACCGTTTCTTCAATATGCCATTGGATATTATGAAAGCCACCACTATGACTTCGAGCTGGACCCTGGTACATATCATTAACGAAGACAGCCCTTTATTCGGTTTCAGCAAAGAAGACATGGCCAATGCCGAAGCAGAGGTATTGGTTTTTGTGCAGGGATTTGATGAGAGCTTTTCGAATACGGTTGTTTCGAGATCATCGTATATCTATGAGGATTTTGTGTTTGGTGCCAAGTTCAAACCCATGTTTCATCCCAATGAAGACAAGACCAGTACCATCCTGCATATAGACAGGCTGGATGATTATGAGGAAGTGGAATTGCCGATGAAATTCTAAGTGAAAAATCAATCCGCAGATTTCGCCGTTGTTGGTCACCTGGCCAACAACATTAGTGTCTCGAATTGTTGGTAGGCGACCAAAAACAGCAATACTCAGTTTAGTTTTTTATACTTTGTTTCAAGTGCAATCGGAACAGTCTCTACCAATTCTAGTGATAAAACCATATCCCTGGTTCCTGTTTTATATTTCAGAAAGTGCGGGGTTAACAGATGTGCTTTGTACGCTTCTGCATTCGCGTATATTTCAAAAACGGTGACATGTGTAGGATGCTCCTTTTCATACACAGCATATAAATTAAGTACGCCCGGCTCCACTTTCACAGCTGTTTCGGCATGTAGCTTCAATGCGGCTTTGTAGGCATCGATCTGTGCAGGGTCTATTTGCAGTTTTGCGATCCGTACAACCAGGTCTTTATCCTGCGCAAAGGAATTATCTTGAAAAGCCATGATCAGCATTGCGATAATAAAGAATCGAAATAGATTAACCCGTATGAATTTCATATCATTCTGATTAGCACAGTTATTCCCGTATTGTTGTTGGTCATAAGACCAACACAACGGCAGTGTGGCTACTTCAACGCATTAATGATCGCCACAAACTCATCAGCAATTAATGATGCACCACCTACCAATCCACCATCCACATCAGGCTGGCCGAAGATCTCAACGGCATTGGCGGCTTTTACACTGCCTCCGTATAGAATAGAAATAGCATCCGCAATGGCTGCACCATATTTCCCTGCCAATTGCTGGCGGATGAATGCATGCATTTCCTGTGCCTGCGCACTGCTGGCTGTTTTACCGGTACCAATGGCCCAGATAGGCTCATAAGCGATCACGATCTTTTGTACCTGCTCTGCCGTTAAATGAAATAATGATTCTTCCAGTTGTTTGGCTACATAAGTGTTTTGTGTACCCGCTTCGCGGATCTCCAATGGCTCACCGCAGCAAAAAATGGGGAGCATATTATATTCCAGACAGATATTCACTTTATCAGCTAGTAACTGGTTGCTCTCATGAAAATATTCCCTGCGCTCAGAGTGGCCCAATACCACATATTGAATACCGATCGATTGCAGGATCTCAACAGATACTTCCCCTGTATACGCGCCACTTTTTTTGCTGTAACAGTTTTGTGCCGCTACAAACACATTGTTTTTGCCTGCAAGCTTTTGCTGAGCCATGGGCAGATAAGGAAAGGGAACCGCAAATACTGCCTGCTGGTGGGCTTGTAAAGAATGTGGCTTACTGATAATAGCATCCAATAAAGCTTCTCCCTGCTGAAGGGTCAAATTCATTTTCCAGTTGGCTGCGGCAATTTGTTTTCTCATGATTGTTTTTTTTCTCTGTGTACTTCTTGTTAAAAAGCAAGACTGCAGGTAACGATTTAGATTTCTGCAAATATAGTTTCCAATATTGATGTTTCTGTAACGCTCAGGGATTGCCCTTTCAACTTCTTCCAGTTATCAATATCCGATATAGCTTTTTCAAATACATACTTGGTACCACTCACACCCCAACTGAAATTAGGAACAATGGTAGGCAAAAGTCCCGCCCCATACACATTACAGCAAACCCCGATCATGGAACCCGTATTGATCGAAGCATTGATAGATGCCCGCGAATAATCGCCCATGATAAGGCCGCATTTTTGTCCTACCTCAACATACCGGTTCGTATCAATATCCCAAACCTTTACCACACCCGCCGTATTCTTGATATTACTATTAGTACTACCCGCGCCAAAATTGCACCACTCGCCCACTACCGAATCTCCCAGGTATCCATCGTGCCCTTTATTGCTATAGCCCATCATCACCGTATTCTTGATCTCTCCCCCACCCATACAGGAAGGCCCCAATGCGGTGGCTCCATAAATACGGCTGTTCAGTTTGATCACAGAATTTTCTCCCAAAGCAAAGGGCCCGCGTATCACAGAACCTTCCATGATCTCGGCATGCTTACCAATATAGATCGGTCCTGTGGAGGCATTAAGGGTACAGAAATTCAGTTTAGCCCCTTCATCAATAAAAATATTTTCGGATTGCAGCACATTCACAGAAGGGGGAATCGGTTGTGATACCCTTCCCTTGGTTACCCATGCAAAATCTGCACGCAGCATGGCATCATTCCATTGCATCAGCTGCCAGGGATGTTCCAGCCTTTTTACAGAAGGGCGGTCTATATTCTTGATGAAATATTGAATATACCGGGCAGCATCAAAAGATGAGGGATCGATGGTCATTCTTCCTGCGATCAAACCCTTCTCATCTGAAAGGCAAGAGCCGGGCTCCAACGATAAGATCTGCTCCGCAAGAAATGCATCAGGAATTACCGCCGCATCGATCCAGATCTGGTCTGCCGTTGCTGCCCGATCATACAAGGGTTGCAGGTATTTGACCGTGTGTACCGAAACAGGTTGTTGCGACAACCATTCCCATCTTTCTTTTACAGATAAAATACCAAACCGGATATCTGCTACCGCCTTTGTATACGTGAACGGTAATAATGACCTGCGCCAGGGGTTATCGAATAGTATGATGGACATGATTGCAAAGTAACTGATAATTTGGGGCTTACCAATGGTCCATAGTCGATAGTCCATAGTCCATAGAAAAAGAAAAACACCACTGCATTACCGAACGGCTATGGACTATCAACTATGGACCATGGACTATGGACAGCAGACTAAAATTCTCCTTACCTTGCACCCTCAAACTAAAAATCGAATCCATGAGTCTCGGATATTTCTCCTATCCCATGCCTGCCAATGAACCCGTATTGCAATATGCACCGGGTAGCCCTGAAAGAGCTTCTTTAAAGAAAGTTTTAGCCGAACTGAAAAAGAAACCTATTGAAGTACCCATGTATATTGGTGGGAAGGCCGTAAAGACCGGCAAGAAAGTGGCCATGCATCCGCCACATGAGACCAGTCATACATTGGGTTTTTTCCACGCTGGCGATAAAAAACATGTCCAACTGGCGATCGATGCCGCTTTAAAAGCCAAGGAAGCCTGGGCAGCGATGAGCTGGGAGAACCGTGCACATATCTTTTTAAAAGCAGCCGATCTGTTGGCTACAAAATATCGTTTCCATATCAATGGAACCACCATGCTCGGACAAAGCAAGAATGCTTTCCAGGCAGAGATCGACAGCGCCTGTGAGCTGATCGATTTTTTACGTTTCAATGTTCATTTTCTGAGCGAGATCTATAAGCAGCAGCCAATCTCTTCTCCGGGCATGCACAACCGTATGGAATGGCGCCCGCTGGAAGGATTTGTTTTAGCGATCACTCCTTTCAATTTTACGGCCATCGGTGGTAACCTGCCTACTTCGGCTGCTATGTGCGGCAACACCGTGGTTTGGAAACCCGCGAATACCCAGGTATATTCTGCCCAGATGTTCATGCGCGTGTTAAAAGAAGCCGGATTACCGGATGGTGTGATCAATCTCATTTATGTAGATGGGCCTACTTTAGGCGAAGTGTGTTTTGCGCACCGCGAATTTGCCGGTGTACATTTTACAGGCTCAACCGGCGTATTCAATCATATGTGGAAAGTGATTGGTGAGAATGTGGCCAAATACCGTTCTTATCCAAGAATTGTAGGTGAAACAGGTGGTAAGGATTTTGTGATCGCCCATAAGAGTGCCAATGTAGATGCCGTGGTAACAGCTTTGGCCCGGGGTGCTTTTGAATTCCAGGGACAAAAATGTTCGGCTGCGTCTAGGGCCTATATTCCCAGCAATATCGCTGATGAAGTGAAGAAAAAACTGGTCGCAGCGATCAAATCCATGAAAATGGGTACGGTAGAGGATTTCAGCAATTTTGTGAATGCCGTGATCGATGAGAAATCATATAACAGCATCACCCGTTATATCAGCAATGCGAAGAGACATAAGAAAGCAAGCATCCTGGTAGGCGGTAACTACAGCAAAACCAAGGGTTATTTCATCGAACCCACGGTGATTGAAGCCAAAGACCCGAAATATGTGACCATGTGCGAAGAGATCTTCGGCCCGGTATTGACCATCCATGTGTACAATGCCGAAAAATTTGAAGAAACCCTGAAACTGGTGGATAGTACTTCGCCTTATGCCTTAACAGGAGCCATCCTCGCCCAGGACAGGGCCGCCGTAGAACTGGCCACCGATAAACTCAGAAATGCTGCGGGCAACTTCTATATCAACGATAAACCCACCGGAGCCGTTGTGGGCCAGCAGCCATTTGGCGGTGCCCGTGCCTCCGGAACCAATGATAAGGCCGGAAGCCTGATCAATCTCTACCGCTGGTTAAGTGCAAGAACGATCAAGGAAACTTATAATCCGCCGGTGGACTATAAGTATCCGTTTTTACAAGAGTCATAAAAGACGTCACTGCGAGGAACGAGGCAGCCTGTGTCACAATAATCGGTCAGTCCGAATTTTGAGGCACAGTTTGCTTCGTCGTTCCTCCTCGCAATGACGGTTTCTCTCCAGACCTGTGGATAACATCCAAAATCCCCTCATTTTCAATCCAAAACTCCCAACACCAAACGCCAAACTCCAAACTTTTCCTCTATATTTGCCCCTCTAAAATTTAGCTTACGTGGCAACCAAATTTTCAAAGGAAA
>CBHRAM010000153.1:0-7944 GCA_966076165.1 uncultured Chitinophagaceae bacterium | reverse complement strand
GATGCCTGAGATAACTCAAAAAAAAGCCCCTCCAATTTGTTGGAAGGGCTGTTTAGTGTCATCAGCTAATTATTGTCCGTCTCTGCATTTCTCAACAATATCATGAAAGATCTCATGCGCTTCTTTGATCATACCTTTTAAAGCAGCATCATCTTTTCCGGCTTTAACGGCTGTATTTAACTCAGCTAACTGTTTGATCAGTTTGCTTAAAGTTTCACTGGTTTCTTTGGGTTTGTAACCGGCAGGCACTTTGGAAGCTTTCCATAATTTGGCAGTGATCAGTAAACTGTCTGATTTAGCTTTCACCGGTTTAAGGTTACCTTCTTCAGAGGGATGGAAGCTGGTACTCATCAACGTATGAAAATTATTCATTTCCTTCCAGTCGGTTTTTTCCTGGGCGGTTACTACAAAAGGGAGTGCCATTACGAGGCAGAGAAGTATTTTTTTCATGTTTATTTTTTTGCCAGAGAAGACGCAGATTGTCACGAAATCATTCTGTAACAATCTGTGTCTTCTCTGATGATGAATTTATTTTTTGATTTCTGCAGCCGCTATCATAGCCTCAGGGTTTTTCTGGAACGACTCCTTACATTCCTTGGAACAGAAGCCCAGTACTTTGTCTTTGTAATGTGCTGTATCGTTGATGCCTGCAGTTACCGGCATGCCACAGCTTGGGTCTTTCTTGTTATCAACCAGCATATGCTCAAATATATTGGTTGTGGTGTCTTTTTTCTCCATCGACATCATAGTGTCGGTAGTTTTGTCTTCGATTTTGGTTGTTTTCGATTGACAGGCTACTGCCAACACGCAAACTGCGGTTAACAGGCCCAGGGAGATCTTCAATAGTTTCATAATGCAGGGTTTATTTTGTGCGCATAAAATTAGCCCCAAAAACTTAGAGTGCAAAGCTGATATGCAAAACACCCCTTGTTTTGGAACGGGTTTGTCCTTCTGCAAAATTCTGACTAAGAGGCAACTGTGTATTTACGCCCATTGTTATTTTGTTAAAATTGATCTCTACGCCGGTTGAAGCGTTCAATAAATAACCTCCTGACTGTTCAACCGGAGCATCCTGGTAATGATTGGCAGCACTGTTTTCATACAATAGTCCAGCATTAGGAGAGATTCCCATTCCGGCAAAACGGATGCGGTAAAATACCAGGCTGTTAAGGGTAAACCGGTTTCCAAAACGGTATTGCTCTGTATTTGCGGTATTGATCTTATAATTCAGAGTTGTGTTAAAGCCAATGTTTTGAACGCTTAGCTGGTACATCGCATTCAGTAAAAGATCGGTACTGCCTGTTCCCGACTGCGAGTTGGCATCGCCGATATTGGTGTCGGGATCTGTAAGGTCTACCCGGTAAGCACCTGTTGCCAGTTTTACACCACCACCCATCCACAACTGCTGATCAATGGTTCTATTGGAGGCATTGACCTTCCGGGTGTGGAGTAACTGATAATTGCTAAGCAGGCTGATATCGCCTACTCCTTCTGTTGTTTTCGTGCCATCATCCGATATTTTTTTGTTGGAACGGTAGGGAACAAAAGCCAGCATCTGCCAGCGGTTGCCGATATTCCATCCGCCCCATATTTCTGTGGTCTTGTAAAAGTCATTACTGTATTGCCCCGCATCTTTAGCCATTTCAGAATGGTAATGCAGGTAGCTGTAACGCACACCGATAAATTTGGATTTGAAATTAGGCAGCAAGCCCATATAAAAATTCCCCACCCCGCAGCCGCAGATCTCGCAGGCAAAAGAAGCGGTTGAACTGATAACGAACAGAATAAGTATAAAAGCTGATTTTTTCATAACGATGTATTTAATAGAAAGAGTAGCTGCCATATTGCGCAGTGGTACTTCCTTTTTGTATTCGGGATTTCTTTGAAAAAGTAAATGACTATTATGCTGAGAATGGAAACACATAGGTATATAGGTTCGCGCCAAGGAATCATAGAGTACTTCTATGTTGCCTAAACTGTTTACTATGTAACTATGTGTTGAAAAAATTATTTCCCGGTGGATGGAATATGTCCATGATCCTTTCAGAAGTGGAAAATGACCGGTAGTCGAAATAATTTATAGAAATAGGGGTGTATAAAAAAGATAAGGAAGCAAAATGCGATTTGGAAGAAAGCACTTCATCACGGCCATTATTTTTTCGTTCCGGGTTCTGTGCCTCTTTCTTTTCTTCCTGTTTCAGCTTTTTCATCATCTGGCATTTGCCGTTACAATGAAGTTTGGGTTTCGCTTTATTGATACAGTTCTTCGCATAATCAGCAGTATTTACATAATAACTGCCCACAATAGCGGCTCCCGTGAAACTCTGTGTCATAAAACACAGCAGGAATACAGCGGCAGTGATCTGTTTGAACATAGAAGATCTCAGTTAATCAGCTGCAAATTAACTGAACTCCCATTTTTGTTTTATGATTTACCTCATAAGTAACAATACTTAATGAAAAACCACATCCCGGTTGCGAAGCCAGATCGCGTGTTGCAGTTTTTTACCGCTCCTGATAGAAAACGGAATAGAAATGATATCAAGCGCGAGGCCCCCAACAATGAATCCTCTGCTGAGGTCCAGGTTGTTTTTTTTGATAATTGCGGCAGTAACTATACAGGTAATTGCCCCACCCAGCATAAATAAGGCCGTTTTTTTGCTTTTTTGAGAAACGGCAAATTCCTTGGCTCCCTCCGGCGACATATTGAATTGATCTTTCAATTCAGAAAAGCGGATCCGCTCTCCATTTTCCCCTTTTGATAGATAGCCTTTAAAAAAATGGATAGTTTCATGATTATAGCGGGCTTTTAACGAATCTGCTGAAACCATGTTTGCATTTTGCGAAAAAGCATACATGGATACCAGCAGGCATAATCCTGTTAATACAAATTTCATTTGTGTGGGGTTTGAAGTAAATAAATGAAGGGGGAGTATTCGAATGTACATTTTTTGCCACAGAGTGCACAGATTACCGTACATCTTTTCCGTACCAATCTGAGTACACTGTAGCTATATTTTTTAGCCAAAACACAATTTAAAGGCCATTCTTCTAAAACATCCCAAAACACCCGTTTTCGGTGAATACAAGCTCCAAACCGATGAACGGGAAGCCCCTAAAAACCCTACCTATCGTTCCCTTGTTTTCACCGATTTTCAAGGGGTCATACCCAACTATCACAGTAGTTTTCCGTTAATATTTAACTACCCGTATTGGTAAAATAAGAAAGCTATATTCGCTTTTTGAATAATATCTCCTTTATTATGCGCAAAATTATCACCATAACCACCTGTATCCTTCTATCCTTTGCAGCTTCGGCACAAACCACCGGATCTATCAAAGGAAAACTGCTGGATACCCTTAATAAGCAGTCCCTCAAGGATGCTTCCATCACCGTTTTAGACGGAAAAGACTCTTCTCTGGAGGTATTTACCCTTGCCAAGGCAGATGGGTCATTTTCTCTCCTGAACATCCCTTTTGGGGCCATGATCGTTCAGATCAAGTTCCAGGGTTATGAGCCTTATTCCAAACTGATCACTTTTTCAGCTGCCAACGCCAATGTTGACCTGAAAACGATCTACCTGAGAACGGCTTCCAATGATTTGGGTAATGTAACTGTTACGGAGTCGGTAGTGCGGATGAAAAAGGATACGATGGAAGTAAGTGCTTCTGCTTTCAAAACAAAACCTAATGCCGTAGCCGAAGACCTGTTGAAAAAGATCCCGGGTATGGAAGTTGCGAAAGATGGTACCATCAAATCGCAGGGTGAAACGGTTCAGCGTGTGTTGGTGAATGGTAAACGCTTTTTTGGAGATGATCCGAAAATGGCTACCAAGAACCTGCCTCCGGATGTGATCGACAAGATCCAGGTATTTGACGACCAGAGCGACCAGGCGAAATTCACCGGTTTTGATGATGGTAACCGTGTTAAGACGATCAATATCACTACCAAGAAAGAAATGCGGAAAGGTGTGTTTGGTAAAGCCGTTGCCGGTGCCGGTTCTGACGGAAAATTTGATGAGAGCTTCAATTTCAGCAAGATGAATGGCGACCAGCAGCTTACTTTCCTGGGCCAGGCCAATGATATCAATAAACAAAGCTTTACCCAGCAGAACATCGGCGGTGGCCGTGGTGGTGGGGGCGGTAATTTTGGTGGAGGAGGCGGTGGTGGATTCGGCGGTGGCGGATCTAACAGCGGTATCACTACCATCTGGGCAGGCGGTTTGAATTACCGTGATGCCTGGAGCAAGGACGTAGATGCTTATGGGTCTTATTTTTATAACTCACCCAAAACAGAAACTGACCAGACAAGTAATACACGTAATATCCTTACGCAGGATTCATCAACCTATAATAATTCAACGTCTTCTTCTATTTCAAGAAATTCAAATCATAGGTTCACGTTTAACCTGGAAGACAGGATCGATTCTATGAATTCATTGATCTTCCGTCCGAATATTGCTTTCCAGAACAGTAATCCGAATTCTATCTCTTCTCAGGTAACTACCGGTGGCCCCAATGGTGTGCTGATCAACAAATCTGAGACCAGAAGCTCCAGCTATAACAGCGGATATAATGTAAATGGTACCAACCTCCAGTTTCGCCATAAAATGGCTAAGAAAGGAAGAACCATTTCATTGGATCTTGGTTTTTCTGCCAGCGATAACAATGGAGACGGGCTCAACTACTCTGTGAATACTTTTTACAAACCGGTAGCCAAGACCGATACGATCAATCAGCATTATGTAGATTCTTCAAGGTCCATTACCCTGAACCCAACCATCTCTTATACCGAGCCGATCGGAAGGAACCAGATGATCGAGTTGCGTTATTCTTACAATTATAATAACAGCACCACCATCAATAACACGTACCGCTTTGATAATGTGGGACAGAAATTTTCTGTGTTCGACAGTCTGTACAGTAACTCTTATAAATACACGGCTACTTCCAGTACGGCAAACCTGAGCTGGCGTATTCAGCAAACCAAGTTTAACCTGAACATCGGTACCGGTTTGCAGTTCATGGATATCAACAGTAACAATACGACCAAGAATGTAGTGGTGGCAAGGAACTTTGTGAACTTTACGCCTACCATGAATTTTACGTACAACTATACACGTACCAAGAGCCTGCGGATCTTCTATAACGGAAGAACCGGACAGCCGAGTACGAACCAGTTACAGCCCGTGCTGACCACTTCAGATTCTATCAATTTCCAGAAAGGAAACCCTAACCTGAAACCTCAGTTTACGAACAGCCTGCGTTTGTTGTACACTTCCTTTGATCCGTTTACACAGCACATCATTTTTGCCACGATCAATGCAACCGTGGTAGGTAACGATATTCAGAATTCCGTTATCCAGAATCCGAATGGTGGTAAAACAACTACGTATGTGAACCTGGGCGGAACCTATAATGTATCGGGTTATTTTAACTATGGCTTCCCGTTGAAGAAACCAAAATCAAACCTGAACTTACAAACCAATATCAATTACTCACAGTACCAGTCTTTGCTGAACAACACCAGCAACTATACCTACAATACTTCATTGGGTGAGACCATCAAATGGACCACTAACCTGAAGAACAATTTCGATATGAACCTGAGTTATTCATTCACCTATAACCCGGTGAGAAGTTCATTATCTACCGCTTCTAAAACCAATTACACCACACAGAGTGTAGCGGCAGATTTTACGGTGTACTCTAATAATGGTTGGTTAATAGCCAGTGATTTTGACCTGACCTCTTATGGAAACCGTGCTCCGGGATACAATACGACCGTATTCCTGATCACTCCTTCTATCGCTAAATCATTCCTGAAGAATAAAGCCGGTGAGCTCCGCTTAAGCTGTTTTGACCTGTTGAAACAGAATGTGGCGGTAAGTGCTTCCAATACTGCCAACCAGCAGATCCAGACATTGACCAATAACCTTACCCGTTACTTCATGCTTACGTTCACCTATAACCTGCGTAATATGGCCGGTCAGAACCGTAACCAGCAGCGTGGTAATTTTGAAGGAATGCGTCCTCCGGGTATGATGATGGGTGGTATGATGGGTGGCGGTGGAAACCGTAGGAATAACTAAACAGTCACACGTTACTCAAACTACACTTATATAGTGTCAATATCCAGGCCGCCCACACAAGGGCGGCCTTTTTTTGCCTGTCTGACCTGGACTCTTAACCAAACTTTCATAAAAAAATCGGCCCAAATCCTGCAAACTGTTATACTTTTACAAAACCTTAAACAGATTTCATAAATATATCAGTGAAACAAGCGTTTACACATATTAATTTTTTACAGACGTTTACGGCCGAGCCATTGGTTTCCGTAAATCCTCCCTGTACCTCTCCGCTGCCACCACGACGTGGTTGCTGATAGGACGAGCAACTGGCACTTGCCCCTATCAGTGAACTTTCTCCCGGAACTGATCTAAGGACACATAGGTGTTCTCTTTTTCACTTTATTAATTACATCAAGTTGGAAGATAAGATTATTGTTCGTGTAGCGAATAGTGGCGACACTCATTACGCACAAACCATAACAGATGAAATGGAGTCTTCAGCAAAAGCCCGTGGTACGGGTATTGCCAAAAGAAGCCCTGAATATGTTGCCAAAAAAATGGAAGAAGGCAAAGCAGTGATCGCTGTCTTGCCGGATGGCACATGGGTCGGCTTTTGTTATATAGAAGTCTGGGGCCATGAGCAGTTTGTGGCCAATAGCGGGCTGATCGTATCTCCTCCTTACAGAAAAAGCGGTACAGCCAAGAAGATCAAGCAGACCATCTTTAATTTATCAAGGGAAAAATACCCGCACGCAAAAATATTCGGCTTAACAACGGGCCTGGCAGTAATGAAGATCAACAGCGATCTGGGTTATGAGCCGGTTACTTACAGTGAGTTAACAGATGATGATGAATTCTGGGCAGGCTGTAAGAGCTGTGTGAATTATGATATCCTGATGAGTAAAGACAGAAAGAACTGTATGTGTACGGCTATGCTCTTTGATCCCGCTGATCATTATGAGCCGAAAGAAACGCAGGAAGATTTTAAACAGAACTCAAAGATCTATGAGCGTTTTATGAAAATAAAACAAAGCAAACTCCTTAGCTGGTTCAGAAAAAAAGAAGCAGGTGGGGGGAATGGGATAAAACCAAAATCGCTATTCCAGTTATTTTTTAATTTATAAGAGCAGGGTCAACTATTAAAAACATTTTTTGAAAACAGCATAATATCATGAAAACAGATTCAATAAAAGATAGCAGAGCAGGAGATTCTTTACCGGTAGGTACGCCGGTCGTATTGGGATTCAGTGGCGGATTGGATACTTCATATTGTGTAAAATATCTTACAGACGATAAGGGGTATGAAGTACATAGTGTAATTGTTAACACAGGTGGCTTTAGTGAAGAAGAACTGGCCAATATTGAAAAGCATGCCTATACACTGGGTGTGAAAACACATACAACCGTTAATGCAGTAAAAAGTTATTACGACAGCATCATCAAATACCTGATCTATGGAAATGTGTTGAAGAATAACACTTATCCATTGAGCGTAAGTGCCGAGCGATTGAGTCAGGCTTTACATATTGCGGAACATGCCAAAAAACTGAATGCAAAAGCCGTGGTGCACGGAAGTACCGGTGCAGGTAACGACCAGGTAAGGTTTGATATGATCTTCAATATCATGATACCCGGTGTTGAGATCATTACCCCGATCCGTGATATGAAACTGAGCCGTGAAGCAGAGATCGCTTACCTGAAAGAAAAAGGCGTGGCCATGAATTTTGAAAAAGCCGCGTATTCGATCAATAAAGGCTTATGGGGAACCAGTGTGGGTGGTAAAGAAACCTTACAGTCGAAAGGTGTTCTTCCCGAAGAAGCCTGGCCAACACAGGTAACCAAAACCGGAAGTGAAGAAGTGAAACTCCATTTT
>CBHRAM010000152.1:0-7981 GCA_966076165.1 uncultured Chitinophagaceae bacterium | reverse complement strand
ACCAATCTTGAGACAGTATGTTTTTCCTGGTACTCACTCATATCGATCCTCGTCATCATGCTCTCATCATCAAACAGGTATTCTGCCAATGCTTTGGCCAGCTCAGTTTTACCCACACCGGTAGTACCCAGGAAAATAAAGGAACCGATCGGTTTTTTAGGATCCTGTAACCCTGCACGGCTTCTGCGGATAGCATCGGCAACAGCTGTAATGGCTTCCTCCTGGCCAACCACACGGGTATGGAGTTCATCTTCCAGGTGCAATAATTTTTCGCGCTCACTCTGCAGCATCTTGGCAACGGGTATACCGGTTGCTTTGGCCACATTCGCAGCAATATCTTCTGCGTCCACTTCTTCTTTTAACAAGCGCTTATCAGCCGAGCCTTCAATCTGTTCGGTGATCTGTGCGATCAGGGTTTCCTGTTCTTTGATCTTACCATAACGGATCTCTGCCACTTTTCCATACTCGCCATTTCTTTCTGCCTGGTCGGCCTGTTGCTTTAATTCTTCAATCGTGGCTTTTGCATTCTGCACTTTTTCTACCAGTTCTTTTTCCTGCTGCCATTTCGATTTTAAAGTATCACGTTCTACAGACAGGTTACTGATCTCTATATTCAGTTCTTTTAGTTTATCATCGTCATTTTCCCGTTTGATCGCTTCCCGTTCAATTTCGAGCTGGCGGATCTGTCTTACCAGTTTATCCAGTTCTTCCGGCATGGAATTCATTTCCAGACGGAGTTTTGCCGCACTCTCATCAATCAGGTCGATCGCTTTATCCGGCAGGAACCTGTCGGTCATATAACGGGTTGATAATTCAACCGCTGCAATGATGGCTTCATCTTTGATCCTTACATGGTGGTGTGTTTCATAACGGTCTTTTAATCCGCGAAGAATGGAGATCGCATCTTCCATACTCGGCTCATCGATCATTACTTTCTGGAAACGACGTTCGAGTGCTTTATCTTTTTCAAAATATTTCTGGTATTCATTTAATGTAGTTGCACCAATGGCCCTCAATTCCCCACGGGCCAACGCGGGTTTTAAAATTTTTGCAGCATCCATAGCACCTTCACCTCCACCGGCACCGATCAATGTATGGATCTCATCAATAAACAGGATGATCTCTCCATCGCTGGTAGCCACTTCTTTTACCACGCCCTTCAAACGCTCTTCAAACTCTCCTTTATATTTTGCTCCGGCAATCAGCTGGCCCATATCCAGTGCAAAAATGGTCTTTGATCTAAGGTTCTCCGGTACATCGCCATTAATGATCCGCATGGCTAAACCTTCTACGATCGCTGTTTTACCAACACCTGGCTCACCTACCAATATCGGGTTGTTCTTGGTTCTGCGGGTCAGAATGTGCAGGGTTCTGCGTATCTCTTCATCTCGGCCAATTACCGGATCGAGTTTCCCCTGTCTGGCCAGTTCATTCAGATTCTTGGCAAACTTGTTCAGGGTATTCAACTGCGTTTCCTGGGTTTGTGACTGTATGGTATCACCCTTGCGAAGGTCTTTGATAGCCGTGATCAAACCTTTTTCGGTAAGCCCGGCAGCTTTTAAGGTCTTTGCCGTATCATCATTTACCTGCAGCAATGCCAGCAGCAAATGTTCAGTGCTGATGAATTCATCTTTGAATTCTTTCAATACTGAATTCGCTTTCAGAAAAACATTGTTCAGGTCGCGGCTGATACTTTGTGCGGGCTCACCACCCTGTATTTTAGGAAGTTTGGCAATGCTTTCATCCACTTTCGTTTCTAAGAAAACGGTGTTAACATTGTTTCTTTTTAAAAGAAATTCAACAGGACTATCCTTATCAGCCAGTAATGCTTTTAACAGGTGATTGGTCTCCATATTGGGATTACCATTGTTAAATGCCACTTGCTGGGTTGCCTGTACGGTCTCCTGCGCTTTAATAGTATAATTATTGAGATTCATATGATAGGTTTATTTATCAATCATTAATATCTAAAATTGGTAGCCCAACAGTATAACAAAGGTCAGCTTTTCTTGCGTCGCACACTTATACATTTCACTGCTGCTCAGCATAAAAAGTTAAAGTAGCTTTAGAGCTTAAAGTCGCAACATCATTCTGTTGTTCACTAACAATTTTCAAATAACTTTAAACCCAGATGCAAAGAACAATCCAAGTCAAAAATTCGGAAAATATGTCTGCAAAATTCAAATTATACTGCGCAAAAGTCAGTGCTGCATTGATTTTCATGCTATTCTTTCAGTCGGCCATGGCCCAACCCGATTTCTCGGAAGTGGACCGGAAACTGGAATCGGCAAAAAAGGAACTAGGTGATAAAGTGGTGGCCCTGATCTATAAAGACGGCAAGATCATTTACCAAAAAGCCATCGGTACGGAATTCAATGCAAAAACCCAGGCGCCGATCGCCAGTTGCAGCAAATGGTTAACGGCGGCACTTGTGATGAGTTTTGTTGACCAGGGAAAACTTTCCCTGGATGATAAAGTGAGTAAGTTCATCCCCATCTTCAGTAAATATTCCAAAGGGTATATCACGATCAGAGATTGCCTGGCACATTTAACCGGGATTGAATCTGAACCCATAAAACTGATCAATATTTTCGGCCGTAAAAAGTTTGCTACGCTGGAAGAGGAAGTAGATGATTTTGCTTCAAAAAAAGAAATCCAATCCAATCCCGGTCTCGAATTCCGCTATAGTGGTATCGGACTGAATATTGCCGGCCGAGTGTTGGAAGTACTAACCAAGCGAAGTTTTGAGCAATTGATGCAGGAAAGGATCACCCGTCCATTAATGATGCGCAATACCAGTTTTGCCAGTTTCAATGCCGTTAATCCTTCCGGCGGTGCGGTTTCTACGGCCAGTGATTACATGAATTTTTTATCCATGATCTTGAACAAAGGTATGTTCAATGGCAAACAGATCCTGAGTGAGAAAGCCATTATTGCCATGCAAACGGTTCGTACCACTTCTTCCATGATCAAATATGCGCCGAAAGCTGCCGAAGGATTTAACTATGGATTTGGCGAATGGATATTGGAAGCCGATGAGAACGGAGTGGGTAATGTGGTTGCCAGTCCCGGTTTATTCGGCACCTGGCCCATGGTAGATAAGTGCCGTGGTTATGCCTGTATCTTCTTCACCAAAGGTTTATTGGGCGAAGAGAAAAAAGATATTTATATGGATATCAAAAAAACGATCGACGAACAATTGCCTTCCACTTGTAAATAATTAAAGATGAGAACCCGTAACCTGCAGAAAGCTTTTCTGATCAATGAATACGAGCATAAATCTGAGCCGATAGCTTCGAAGAAGGTTTTTTTCAAAAGACTATACAGGAATGCGATCGTAGCTTTTGTAATATTGAGTATCTGCCTCATGATCGGGGTAATAGGTTACCGCTATGCCGGCCCAATGAGTTGGCTCGATGCTTTACACAATGCCTCCATGATCTTAAGTGGTATGGGACCTGTGGCAGAAGTAAAGACAGCTATGGGAAAAATATTTTCTTCATTTTATGCACTCTTTAGTGGCGTTGCATTCATTACTAATATCGGCATGCTGATCGCACCCATTGTACATAGGTTCTTTCATATTCTCCATGCGGAGGAATAGTTTGTGGGTTCGTTTATTGGTTTACTGGTTTATTCGTTTATTTGTATGCACAGTATTACCAATAAACGAATAAACCAGTAAACCGATAAACCAACTTCGTTTTGAGTAATCCGGAGAAACATACTGCTTTCATCAAACAAACCGCCCAGCAACTGGGCTTTTCGTATTGTGGGATTGCCAAAGCGGAACAACTTGATGAGGATGCTCGAAGGTTAGAAGCCTGGCTCAAACAGAATATGCACGGCAAGATGCAATACATGGAAAATCATTTCGATCTCCGTGTAGACCCAAGAAAACTGGTGCCGGGTGCTAAATCAGTGATCACTTTATTACAGAATTATTTTCCTGATCAACAACAAAAAGAGAACACCCCACATATTGCCAAGTATGCATTCGGAGAGGATTATCATGAAGTGATCAGGGGCAAACTGAAACATTTTCTTTCCCTACTCAATGAGAACATCGGTGAGATACAAGGACGCGGGTTTGTTGATTCTGCACCGGTACTGGAAAGAACATGGGCACTGAGAAGCGGGGCGGGTTGGATCGGGAAAAACGGCAACCTTATCAACAAACAAACCGGCTCGTTTTATTTTATCGCCACCTTAATTGTTGATATAGCATTATCATACGACGATCCCTTTGCCAAAGATTTCTGCGGCACCTGCCGGAAATGTATTGATACCTGTCCTACAGATGCGATACTTGATAATAAAGTAATAGATGGCAGTAAGTGCATCAGCTATTTTACCATTGAATTAAAAGAGGCATTGATCCCATCTGAAATGAAGGGTAAATTTGATAACTGGCTGTTTGGTTGTGATGTGTGCCAGGATGTTTGTCCGTGGAACCGGTTCAGCAACCCTACAGCAGAAATTGCCTTCAGCCCTATACCGGAGATCCTCAATTTATCTACAAAAGAATGGGAAGAAATGAGCGAACAAGCTTTTGCAACCCTGTTTAAAGACTCTCCGCTGAAAAGAACAAAATATGCCGGGATCCAGAGAAATTTAAAATTCATCAAGCCGGATCAATAAAGATCATCCGAACCCTTTTACATTTGTGCCATGAGTTTAGCAGCAAGAGACCAGCAGGTGATCTGGCATCCATTTACACAACAAAAGAACATGCCCTCTCCCATTCCTATTGTAAAAGGGAAGGATAGTATTTTATATGCAGAAGACGGAAGCAGTTATATTGATGCCATCAGCAGCTGGTGGGTAACCCTGCATGGGCATGGGCATCCTTATATTGCAGAAAAGATCTACCAACAGGCATTGACTTTAGAACAAGTGATCTTTGCGGGATTTACACACGAGCCTGCGGTTCGGTTAGCAGAAAGATTATTACCCGTTTTACCCGGCAAGTTCAGCAGGATCTTTTACAGCGACAATGGCTCCACTTCCACCGAAGTAGCTTTAAAAATGGCTGTTCAATACTGGTGGAACAAAGAACAAAAGAACCGTAAGAAAATACTGGCATTTACCAATTCCTATCATGGCGATACTTTTGGTGCCATGAGTGTAAGCGACAGAAGTGTTTTTACACTTGCCTTTCATGATCTTTTGTTTGAAGTGATCTTTATCGATACCCCTACTGCAGAAAATATTGAGGCTACCAAAAAACTGATTCATGAACAGGGATCAGAGATCGCCGCATTTATTTATGAGCCACTTGTGCAGGGTGCAGGCGGCATGAAGATGTATGATGCGTTTCTTATGAACGAATTGCTGATGTTTGTTCAGTTATCCGGGATTTTATGTATTGCAGATGAAGTCATGACCGGCTTTGGACGAACCGGAAAATTATTCGCCAGCAACTATATGCACCAGCAGCCGGATATTATTTGTTTGAGCAAAGGGCTTACCGGTGGTACCATGGCATTGGGTGTTACCGCCTGTAATGATACCGTGTACAAGGCATTTGTCAATGATGATAAGTTTAAAACTTTTTTTCACGGACATTCATTCACCGCCAATCCACTTGCCTGCACAGCCGCTCTTGCGAGCCTTGATCTCTTGGAGAAAGAAAGCTGCCGGCAAAAAATAGACCGGATCACTGCAACCAATAAGCAATTCATCGAACACCTGAAAACCGGTCATTGGAAAACCAAAGGCTGGAGAACTTTGGGTACCCTATTGGCTTTTGAAATCACAGAGGGCAAAGATGAGTACCTGAATTCGATCAGTGCCGCTTTTACCAAAATGGCCATGGACAAAGGTGTTTACCTCCGCCCTCTGGGTAATACAGTTTATATTATGCCGCCTTATTGTATAACGGAAGAGGAGTTAAAGAAAATTTATCATTGTATCCTTGAAGTACTGGAACAGCTGGCCTGATCCTATTGAGGTTTACTTCCTTCCACAAGCTTCTTGAGGTTGTTGAGATTGTTTTCCATCATAGGTCCCAGTATTTTATCATTCATCATGGAACCCAGGCGTTCCCATGGATACCATTTCAGTTTTTCCTCAAACTGCCATTGCACCACCGTTATGTTTTGAGATGGAGCGCCGATCAGCTGCATCGTTGATAACTGGGGATGCCCTTTTCGTGTTAACCACATCGTTTGTAAAGTAGAATCCGTAGCCTGCATGATATGAACCCTGGTGCCATTCAGATCGGCACTGAAAGATGAAAGGATCCTTACTTTGGGATCGCGCATCCCATCCATCCACCATTTCCATTGTTCCATATCTCTTACATAGAAAAGTACCGAGTCACGCGGAGCAGCAATATTCACTGCACGGGATACCAATACATGAGAAGGCAATAAGAACCCTATCAACGACCCTATTACAAACATGGCCACAATACTGATAAAAACAAACCTGATAAATTTCATACTATTCCCACTTAAATGTTCTGAATGCCACAAGGTAAACCACTACTGTCCATATACCCAGGATACCCAACTCTTTCCAGCAACTCGCCAGACTGGCACCTTCAAAAGCAATATTCCGCATCGCATTATTGAAATGGGTCAAGGGCAATATTTTGCAGATAGGCTGTAACCAGGAAGGAAAGGCTTCAATGGAAAAGAAAGTTCCTGCCAACAGGAACTGAGGCAATGTGATCAGGTTGGCAAACGGGGGGATCGTACTCTCACTCTTTGCCACACTGCTTACAATAAACCCAAAACCCATAAATAATATCAAAGCAATAAAACTCAGCAGCATGATCTCCATGAATGTCTGCAATCCGTGTACTAATGTAAAGTGAAAGGAAAAATGACCCACACCGATCACAATAATGGAAGTCAGCATTTGAAACAATACCCGGCTAAGTGCCTCTCCCAGTACGATATAGGAACGTTTGATGGGTGTTGCATAAAAGCGTTTCAATACCAGTTGCTGCCGGAGGTTAAAGAACAGAAAAGCCACGCCAAAAACACCGGAACTCAACAGGGAAAAACCCAATTGTCCGGGCAGGATAAAATCTATGGTACGATAAACCCGGCCCGGTACTTTGGTAACCGTATTATTAATGATCGCAATAGTGGGTGCATCTGCATAACTCTTTTGATTGATGCCGGATATAAGCGCATTCAGGATAGATTGCAATACCTGGATATTCTGGGGGTTTACCGCTTCCGAACTGGTTAGGCTGATCTTGTAAGGAGGGTTAGTTAAACCCGATTTTTCAATTTTGATAACCGCAGTGATCCTTCCTTTTTCAAGATCTTCTTTCAGCAGCTCGCCCGTTTTGGTTACCAGGTTGATACCTGCAATACTTTTGATGGCCGGATAGATCGGGTTGGTGGTATCTGAATTGGGGTCCAGCGATACATTTAATGCCACTCTCCCGCCTCCGCCAATAAACCCAAACACTAAAATGAAGATCAGCGGGAAGGCAATGCTGAAAATAACGGCTGACGGACTGCGGAAAATAGCCCGTAAACTGCCCTTTGTAATAGCCAGCATGGCCCGGATCTGGTTATAGTTACCTTTCATAAAGCATTCATTATGAGAACAAATCTATCTTTTTATTTACCGAAAGCAAAAAAAGGGGAAAAAGAAAGGGTAAGAATGGGCGAAATAAGACAAAAGTCGTATCTTAGTACGACAAATGACGGGTATGGCAAAAATGCAGAAATATTCACAGAGCAAACCCAGGCCTTTAAAAGCAGAAGAGCCGGTTATGTCGTATGCCCCTGTAAAAAAAACACTTTCGGTAGCTGATTACAGTTACAAGAAACTGAAAAAGATTTCCGATCTGGTTCCTTTTACACAAACAGAATGGGCCAATATGCTTCATCTCTCAGAAAGAACCTTACAGCGTTATGCCAAAAATAACTCTTCTTTTGAAGGTATTTATACAGACCGGATCCTCCTATTGCAGGAAATGATCAACCTTGGCCTCGAAACTTTTACCAGTGCC